>NZ_JAFCXG010000007.1:0-151366 GCF_049898185.1 Acinetobacter sp. 40AMC3-4 | reverse complement strand
CCATAGCAAGAGTGAACCACCTGATCCCTTCCCGAACTCAGAAGTGAAACCTCTTAGCGCTGATGGTAGTGTGGGGTTACCCATGTGAGAGTAAGTCATCGCCAGCTCATTATTCGAAAATCCCCCTCCGCTAAGGCAGAGGGGGATTTTTTTGTGCGTGGAATTTTAGATAAGATATTTAACATATCTATATCTCAAAGTTGATCAGATTCTTCTGAGACAGAGAATTCCTGTTAATTTGTTTGATCTATTGGGATCTCTGTAAAACTAGCGCTATAAGAGTTTACAAGCTGATCTTATAAACCTTACAAAATAAAAAACCAGCGAATCGCTGGTTTTTTATTGCAGACTATTTTAGCTGAATATATATATCATGGCTGAGATTAATAGGTTGTAGGTATACTTTCATGATAAAAACTTTAATGGAGACAATTAGCGATTATTATTTACCAAATATTAAATAAAATAGCCTAAGTATGGTTAAATTAATTCTCTTTATTCAGTCATTAGAGAGAGTCTTTTAGCATTTTTTTATGCTGTTTTACTTGGTTGGCATAACGTTTACCTTGTTTACGCATTTTACGATTATTTTCATAACCTGACGGACCTACATTATAATAGGCAAGCGCTTTCTTCCAGTCACCGGATGATTGATTATATTTAGAAAGAATATATGTACCACATTGGATATTACTGCTTTCATTGTATAAATCACCAGGGCAGGTTTGTTGCCAATATCTTGGAATCACTTGCATCAAGCCTACCGCACCTGCTGGCGAAGTTGCTTGGCTACGATAAGTAGATTCCTGATGAATCACAGCCGCCACTAGGAGCGGATCTACACCTTGATTTTGTGCATGTTGAACAATTAAAGGTGAAACACGATTAGCTGTACTGGATGGGGTAGAATAAGCAGTTTGAATGCCTTTAGACAGCTTAGCTGCGCGTTTTTCTACCGAGCCTCCGCCCAAGGATGAGCAACCCGCAAAAAGAAAAGTGCCCAATAAAATAGAAGAAAATTTAAAAGAATGAGAATTAAATAGTGAACATTTAGATTTAATTGGATTTAATAGATGAGAAAAAAACAAACTGTGAATTCCATGCCTGAATAAACGTATTTTGATGTTAGGCAGCCTATATACAAGAGTCAAGCTTGCTGCTGATGAAAGCACTTTATTAATGTACAAATTTTATCTATCTACTAAAAAATCTCTAAGTTGAAAGGTTTTTCAGCATCCAGATTTCACAGGCTTCACTATGTCCGGTATTGCCTTGAGGATGATCAAGATGCTGAAAACCTAATTTTTCATAAAGTTTCACCGCTTGCCAAAGCGCTTTAGTTGTTTCTAGATAGACTGACTTAATCTGATGAGCCTGTGCAAATTCACAGGATAATTCTAAAATTTTCTTGGCAAAACCCTGCTGACGGATTTCAGGTAAAAAGTACATCTTCTGAATTTCTAAAATAGTTGCATCACCTTTTAAGGGCGCAATTCCACCACCACCGTAAATTTTATTTTGTTGATCTACAACAACCCAGTAAGCTGATTCCGGTTGCTGATAAACTTGATATAGTTCATCTAGAATAGAATCACCTACGGCAAAACCAGATTCTGCTGCCAGTCCAAACTCTTGGGAAACACCACGAATAATGCTTGCAATTTGAGCATTATCTTCAGGCTGAATAGGACGAATAGAGTACATATTGGACTGATTTTATTTTGAAAAAACGATGAATTTTTATAACGCTAAATGCTTAAAAAAGCCATCGTTTATTCAATTTAGATAAGTTTAATTCGCTATTTAATGAGCAATCATTATTTTAATTCGCTCGATGATTTTCCTAATTCCCGACGGGCAATAATCAGTTGCTGAATTTGCTGGGTGCCTTCAAAAATATCCAGAATCTTGGAATCACGCGCCCATTTTTCCAAAAGTTCAGTTTCGTTATAACCAATGGCTGCTGCCAGTTCGACACATTTTAAGGTAATTTCATTACCGATCCGACCGGCCTTGGCTTTGGCAATAGAGGCTTCACGTGAATTTGGTTTGTGATTATCGGCCATCCAGGCGGCCTTCAGCATCAGCAAGCGTGCTGCTTCCCATTCAGCTTCCATACGATAGATTTGTGCTGCGATATTAGAGCTTTGTAAATACGGTGTGGTATAAGTGGAGTCCAGCTGATCCTTAAAAATCTCCTTGATGCGTTCCAGCGAGGCTTTCGCACAACCAATCGCCATGGCGGCGACCAGCGGGCGAGTATTATCAAAGGTTTCCATCACGCCAGCAAAGCCTTTAGCAACATCGATTTCTGCATGACCGAGCAAGTTTGCAGCAGGTACTCGACAGTTGATCAAGCTGATCGTGGCGGTATCGGATGATTTAATCCCTAATTTATGTTCCAGTCGTTCGACCTTCATTCCTGGAGTACCTTTGGTCACCACAAATGATTTAATAGCTGATCGTCCCAGCTTTTTATCCAGAGTTGCCCAAACGACCACTGCATCAGCACGCTCTCCAGAGGTCACAAAAATTTTCTCGCCATTCAGAATATAGTCATCACCGTCTTTAGTCGCAGTGGTACGAATTGCAGCGGAATCTGAACCGCAACCTGACTCGGTAATCGCCATGGCGGCCCAAGTTCCATGAAAACGGTGCAATTGTTCCTCATTGGCAACAGCTGCAATGGCTGAGTTTCCTAATCCTTGGCGTGGCATCGAGAGTAATAAGCCAGTATCGCCATAACACATTTCAATAATGCTTAGGGCGGTAGACATATTGATGCCATTTTTATTAGTCGTATCTGCATCGCCACGTTTATTGACTGCTGCACCGGCATTCATGCCTTCGCTACTATGATTCATACCGTCGACCACAGAAGCGAGCATGTCTAGTTCTATCGGATAAGCATGTTCAGCCTTGTCATATTTACGTGAAATCGGACGCAAAACATTGAGGGCAACTTCATGTGCTTGATCAATCAAAAGCTTAAATTTTTTTGGAGTTTGTAGATTCATCATTGTTCTTCTTTATGTTCTGATCAGGCATGTAAGCCAGAATGGAGAATGGCAGTGGCTCTTAGGTCTCTATACCAGCGTTCTACCGGATGTTCTTTGGTAAAACCATGACCACCCAAAATCTGTACACCATCGGTGCCTATTTTCATGGATTTTTCTGCGCAGAGCAGACGCGCTAGATAAGCCTCACGATGGAAAGCTTGACCGGATTCAGCCAGACTGGCGGCATTCAGGATCAGCATTTGCATCGCGTCAATTTCAATGGCCATATCAGCAATCATAAAGGCGACACTCTGACGATGAGAAATTGGTTCGCTAAAGGCAATACGGTCATTGGCATATTGCACACAGTATTTTTTGACTGCTTCACAGGTGCCCACTGCCATCGCACACCACATTAAATTACCCAGATCAACAAAAGCTGCATAATCAAAATCTTTATCTCCCAGACGTTGAGCTGGAGTATTTTCAAATTTGAGCGTAACGCTTTCAGTGGCCTTTAAACCCATAGCCGGCGATTTTTTCGCAGTGATGGTACTGTCGCGTTGCACCACAAAGACCTCAGCTCTGCCATCCAGATCAGCACTGACCAGATACAGATCGGCACTTTCTCCCAAGAGCACTAAGGTCTTTTCACCCAGAATTAGATAATGTCCCTGATGTGCAACAGCCTTGGTTTTAAGTTGCTCTGGGTTAAACGCTGCTGTTTTTTCCTGTACTGCAAAGGTGGCCTTTAACTCAGGATTCTCTGCGAAAGCGCCCAGATATTCTGCCTGAATCTGCTCTGAGCCCCAGCGGGTAATGGCGTTAATGACACTAAAAGTCGAAAGTAAGCCAGCCGTCAGACTGAAATCACCCTGAGCCAAATGTTGAGCGATTAAAATATTGCTGACAATATCCTGTTCTGATGCAACGCCCCCCAATGCTTCAGGCAGGGCATAGAAATTCAGACCTAAATCAGTGCTGTATTGCCAGAGTTCATGGGGAAATAATTCATGCTGATCTGCATCATGCGCCAAGGGATATAGCACCTCTTGGGCAAATTGCTGCATGGCATTACAGGTCATTTGCTGTTCTTCAGTCAGGTTCAGATCAAATAAGGATTTGGACTGATGCGGCAGACGCTGTTTTTGAATCTTCTGGCCAGATTTCAGGATTTTCTGGGTTTGACTCAGGGTTTTGAATCCTGCTTTTGAACTTTGATAAAGTGATTTTTCTACAAATTTACGCAGTTTTAATTGATCTAATACTTCGCTGCCCGCGATTTTTGTCAGTAGGGATAAGCCAAATCCTTGGGCTTTATTCACCATATTATTCATTCTGATTATCCTAAAGGTGTTGTCACGTTATTTTTTTAATACTGACATGTGCTCAGATATAAAACTATGTCGTAGGTGACAAGATTAATTGACAATTTTTAGGTTTAGGGGATTGAAGGAAGGGGTGAATAAATCAATGAAAATTAAAAGAAAGATAAAAATATAAAAAATCGAATATGTCTAAAAATTGACCCGAATGACAAAATTATCCGGGTCTTTTTGATATTGGTTTATTTTAAGAGAGATGATGTTTAATCATGGCACGCACATTGGTTTTGGCATCAATCACGGTCATAAAGGTATAGGCACCAATAAATTTACGGCTAATAAACATAAATTCTTTGGGTGGAACACTGAAATAACGTGAAGCCATAGATCTCGATGCCTGTTGCATCACACGGCTATGCAGCTGGCTTTTTTTCCAGTCATAGCGATTATGTTCATCCATGATGCCAGCTGGCAATTCTTGATTATTTAGCGGTGAACTAAACGCTTCGGTGGCCAGTAAAAAGACTTTGGCCATATCCGGTTTGATGCTTTGCGGAATCGAATCAAAAAACTCATAACCAGTCATCGCCTTGACCATCATATCCGAGTCATGATGATAGCCTGCCTGGATCAGGTTACGCGCAACACTGAGCAGATGCTGGTCAAACTGGCGGATCGCGCCAAAGTCGAGCAGAATGATCTTGTCGTGCACATCTGCACCATTGCCCAGACGAACCAGATAATTACCAAAGTTCGGATCGGTTTGCATCTCGCCCCATTCGAAAATTTCACGTACTGCAATTTCCAGAGAGGCTTCCCCTAACTGGTTGCGGCGTTCTTGGGGCAGGGATAACATTACCGGGCTATTGATCGGCACACCACGTTCAAAAGTCATGCATAGCACACGATCAGAGCAATATTCATTAATAATGGTCGGGACGATATAGCGCGGATCATCTTTTAAACGTGCAGCAAAACGACGCGTGGTATCTGCTTCAATCTGATAATTTACTTCACGGTGCATCATCTCACGGACTTCATCGAACCACTGGTCGAATTCTCGGGTCTGCGGCACGATACGGGTCAATTTCAGCATATTTTTAAACAGGCTCATATCCGAATCAATGGCTTCTGCCACACCTGGGTATTGAATTTTTAACACCAGTTCCATGCCGTCAGATTTTCGGGTAGCGCGATGTACCTGTGCCAAAGAAGCTGTGCCCAAAGGTTCATGATCAATGGTGAGATCGTCGAGTTTAGAACCAAGTTGTTGCTGTAACTGGGTCTTGATGGCTGGCCATGCCAATGCCACCGTCTGATTGTTCAGGGTATTTAGAGCCTGAGTGACTTCTTCTGGCAGAAAATGCTCACCGTACAGCGCCATCATCTGGCCAATTTTAACGATAGACCCTTTCAGCTTGCCAATTTCCGCTACCAGATAATCGGCCTGTTCTTTCATGGCTTTTTTACGTTTTTTTTCTTTTTCTTCTTCGCTTGAGAACATGGAGCTTGCACTAGAAGCCGCCCAACGCGTGCCTGCCAGCAAGGATGCCTTTGCGATCGATAAGCGTCGATCCATAGAGGAGGTTTTCAGTTGTTTAAGCTTATCGTTCTGATCTGACATGTAAACTCGATCCTTTCATCATCAGCATGAAGCAGAATAAATCATTGTAAGGGATAGTAGCGTTTCTGCACGTATTAAAAAAGTTTAAGCCGCTGAATTCATAGTAAAAGCTAGGCAAGCTTTCATTTATTCACCAACTTGTATCAGTTTAGACAGGGCATTATGCCATTTGAAATTGGATTTTTAATTCAGATCGTTGTTGTAACTGTTGTTTATTTGTTTGAATATGTTGATGAATCAGGCGCTGTACGCTGTCATGCATGAAGCCCAAAGCATAGCCTTTTACAATCACAATACTTGGCAAGCCAAAAAACAGATATTTAGCATCGTCCAATGTCGCATCGGTAAATACGCCATGTTGCATTAAGGTCGACTGCAAAAATACCTTTTCTTGCTGCACCTGACTGGAGGCTTGATCATTCCAGTAATTCTGGCGCATCGCCATAAGATTATTGTGCTTATAGCTCATGGATCTGGGCTCGTTTGAAGATTGAATGCGGATTATATGTGGGTCATGGGCCAATTTTCAATTGTGCAACTGTTTAATCTTTCAGTCCGAGAAAGGCATAGGATTTTTGTCCGGACTGCGTTAATATCAGTGGATAATTAAACAATATTGATTGTTAAAACATTTATTGGGATTGTACCGGTTTCGGTCAAGGGGAAGTTATGCGTCTTGCATGGTTTTTAGTTGCAATTTTTGCGGGTACTACGGTTCAGACACAGGCTGCTGTTGGGTATTCCAAGGAATATACACAGTGCATGAATTTTAGTTATGGTAATACACCCAAAGCGGAAAAATGCCTGGAAAAAGAGCTGAAAGTTCACAATAAACGTCTGAAGAAAAACTATAAAACTTATCTTAAATTGAATCCGAATCAAACCGCCGCCATTCGCAGTCAGCATGTATTGTGGGAGCGTAAACTGGCCCAGCAATGTAATTTTAGAATGTCAGGAAAATATGCCAAACAGCAACAAGGGCAATGTATGCTGGCTTTGATTATGGATCAGGCCAATCTTTATCAATCTCGTTCTTATGCGTCCGGTTTTCGATAAATCATCATAGTATTAGCATCGGCATTTAACAGAAACATCCCTGAATAAAGTAAACATTTATAATCATGATCGCTCACAAAAACAGGAATTTTATAATTTTTGTGAGCGTAGAGAATTCGTGTTTTTCATGCTTTAGCATTATAAAAGCAGGCAAAACAAGGTATCATAAGGCGTTTAAAAAAATGACCTTGGAGACGCCTTAAGTGGATCGACCGACTATTAGCCCTGAACATATGCAGGAAGCCGCTGAAAATTTAACCACCATTCGTGATTTTATTCGTTTTGGTGTGACAGCATTACGTCAATACGATGCACATTTGGGCCAAGGCACAGAAGATTATTTTGCTGAAAGTTCAGCGCTAGTGCTGCAAACCCTGTCGCTAGAATGGAAAGCGGACGCTGAAATTTTAGATGCCAAATTATTACCAAGTGAAAAAGCCGAATTTTTAAGTCTGCTGGAACGCCGTATTAATGAAAAAGTTCCAACTTCATATTTATTGAATCTGGCTTACTTTGACGGCAAACCCTACTATGTCGATGAGCGTGTGCTGATTCCACGTTCACCGATTGCTGAACTGATTCAGAACCGTTTTGCCCCGTATTGCCTGGGTGAACATGGTCAAATGGGTGAAGCGGTTAATAACTTGCCGGAAAACCCGAATCCGAAGATACCACAACGCATTCTAGATATGTGTACCGGTTCCGGCTGTATCGCAATTGCCTTGGCTTATGCTTTCCCTGAAGCGGAAGTAGATGCGACTGATATTTCGAAAGAAGCCTTGGAAGTTGCGCAAATCAATACTGAGCATCATGACAAGCAATATCAGATCGCTTTACTTGAATCAGATCTGTTTGAAAAAATTCCAGCTGAAAACCAATACGATTTAATCGTATCTAATCCGCCGTATGTCGATGCGGAAGATATGGCTGATTTGCCTGAGGAATTCCATCATGAGCCTGAGCTTGCACTTGCTGCAGGTCAGGACGGTCTGGATCTGGTGCGTAAAATGCTGGCTCAAGCAGCAGATTATCTGACTGAGAATGGCCTGATCGTGATCGAAGTGGGTAACTCAGAATGGGCGATGCGCCAAAACTTTAATTCGGTTGATTTCTACTGGTTGCAATTCCAGAAAGGTGGTACTGGTATCTTTGCATTGACTGCAGAGCAATGCCGTACCTACCGTGATTTATTTATTCAGTCTATTGCATAAGGAGTCGTTTGACATGGCAGGTAATAGTATAGGGCAACTGTTCCGTGTAACGACTTGTGGTGAATCTCATGGTGTTGGCCTGATGGCCATCATCGATGGGGTTCCACCCGGCATTGAGCTGACTGAAGCTGATTTGCAAAAGGATCTGGACCGCCGTAAGCCGGGTACATCGAAATTTGCAACCCAGCGTAAAGAACCCGATGAAGTAGAAATTATTTCCGGTGTGTTTGAGGGTAAAACCACGGGTACTTCAATTGGTTTGTTAATTCGTAATACGGATCAAAAATCGAAAGACTACGGCAATATCGCACAAACTTTCCGCCCGGGTCATGCTGACTATACCTATACCCAAAAGTATGGTTTCCGTGATTATCGTGGTGGCGGCCGTTCAAGTGCGCGTGAAACGGCAATGCGTGTTGCAGCGGGTGCCATTGCCAAGAAATTCCTTTTTGAGAAATTTGGCATTGAGATTCGTGGTCATGTAACCCAAATCGGTACAGAAAAAGCAGAAAAACTGGACTGGAATGAAGTTCCAAACAATCCGTTTTTCTGTGGTGACGTGGATGCAGTACCACGTTTTGAAGCGCTGGTCACGTCTTTGCGTGAGCAAGGCACCAGTTGTGGCGCTAAACTCGAGATCATTGCATCTAAAGTACCTGTGGGTTGGGGCGAGCCTGTATTTGACCGTTTAGATGCAGATATTGCCCATGCCATGATGTCGATTAATGCCGTTAAAGGTGTAGAAATCGGTGATGGCTTTGGCGTCGCTGAACAGTTTGGTCATGAAAGCCGTGATGAACTCACCACAGAAGGCTTCCTGGCCAATCATGCTGGCGGTATTCTAGGTGGTATTTCTAGCGGTCAGGACATTCGTGTTGCGATTGCCTTGAAGCCAACTGCGTCTATTACCACGCCGGGTAAAACCATCAATATTGAGCGTGAAGATACTGATGTACTGACCAAAGGCCGTCATGATCCTTGCGTGGGCGTGCGTGCAACCCCGATTGCTGAAGCGATGCTGGCGATTGTGCTCATGGATCATTTCATGCGTCACCGTGCGCAAAATGCCGATGTTGTTGCGCCATTTGCACCGATTGAACCTAAATAATTTGCTTTAACTTTAAAGTGAAATTGTTTTAAAGTCAGACTTCGGTCTGACTTTTTTATTTATAAAATGAATCACTATAAAAATATACGATTGGCAAGCAAGGCTGATATTCAGCAACTTACCATACTGATTAATACAGCTTATCGTACTCCGGGTGGATGGACGACTGAAGCAGGAATGATCCAAGGTGATCGTATTCAAGAAAAACAGTTATATGACTTGCTCAATTTAGAAAATTTTCAGCTGTTTGTGTTGGAAATTGATAATAAGCTTCTTGGTTGTATTGGCGTGAGCTTAGGGCAGCAAGTAGCAGAGATTGGAAGCTTTGCTGTTGCACCTGCTGAGCAAAACTCGGGTTATGGCAAGCAATTATTGGACTTTGCCGAATCCCATATTTTCGAAATATTTAAGAAGAACGTGATTCAGATGTCAGTGTTAAATGTTCGTACTGAACTGTTGGCATATTATCAGCGCCATGGCTATCAGCTGACTGAAAAGATTGAAGCATATCCACTGGGTCAAAATGTCGGAGAACCGTTGATTCCGTTACATTTGCTGATTTTAGAAAAAATCAGCAAATCAATATGATTAGTTGATGAAAATTCAAGCTTTTTACTGCTTAAATTGAGTAGTGGGAAAGCTCCTGAACATGCTAAGTTTTCTGTTCAGTCTAAGTGACTTAAGATTAGGCAGAAAACAGACCAGGATGTCATATGCTGCATATTATTTTAACTTCTTTATTTCCTCTCATCGGACTGATCAGCTTTGGCTATTTACTTAAGCGCAGGCAATGGTTGAGTGATGATTTTTGGCGAGGCGCAGAAAAGTTAAATTATTATGCACTGTTTCCGGTGATGCTGTTTTTAAATCTGGCCACTGCCAAGATTCAAATGGATGTCATTCAGGATGTAGTGCTTGTCGTATTTAGTATAATGGCTGTGGTCAGTATTGCACTGTATATTTTGCGTCATATTTACCAGATATCTTATGCGCGTTTCGGCGTCTATGTTCAGGGCTTGCTGCGCTTTAATACCTATATTGGCCTTGCTGCTGTTAGTGCCTTATTTCATCAGCAAGGTATGACCATCTTCGCGGTGATCATGGTGCTGTGTATTCCTTTGGTGAATGTCTTGTCAGTGCTGGCATTTACCCGTAGCCACGATATGCAGCTGAAAAAAATCGTCCTGGATTTGTCTAAAAATCCATTAATTTTAGGCTGTATAGTGGGTGGTTTATTTAATCTTTCCGGTTTGTCACTCTGGACTGGAACAGAGCAGTTCCTTAAACAGATTGCACTGTGCAGTTTGCCGCTCGGTTTGATGTGTGTGGGAGCAGCCTTACAGTTTCAGGGTTTTCAGCGTGATGTATTGCCACTCAGCCTGATAACCTTTGGTCGCCTGTTCGGAATGCCGCTGATTGCATTTTTAGTGTGTAAAATTTTCCAGATTGATGCATTAACTACTCAGGTATTGGTCTTGTTCTTTGCACTTCCTACCGCCTCAGCTTCGTATGTCTTAACCCGGGTGTATGGTGGCGATAGTGAGTTAATGGCCAGTATTATCAGTGTACAAACAGTGGTCGCAGCAGGAAGCTTAGTACTGATGCTTTCTTGGATTATCTAAAATTCTAGAATAAATGATAAAAGTCTAAATTTTGCTTTGGATGACATATACTTTGAATTATTAAAATAGCCTAAGCAAATGTTGAGTTCTATTTAAACGCCAAAATTAAATAAGTTCTGGAATTTTATAAAGGATAGAACTTGCTCATTTTACTTAGGACAGCAAAATCTAAAAATTTGATATCTAGGCAATATCCTCCACCACCCATGTATGCTCTTAATTAAAAAGAATCACAGATAAATTCACGTGAATTAACATAAATAAAAACTGTGTTTTTCCTAAAAATGGTATATAAATTGCTCATGATAATAAAACATTATTGCAGGAGAGAAATGCTTCTGCATTCGCCGAAGGAGCAAGTTCCCAGGAAACTCTCAGGCAAAAGGACTGTGATAATGGATAAAAACTCTGGAGAGAAGTGTTCAATCACTCACCGAAGGGGAAGGTGGCCGCATTGATGTGCAATGTATCTACCGAAGCTCTCAGGTACACATGACAGATGGGAAAAGACATCAATATAATCAAGGAGGTGTCTATGCGTCATGTCGTAGTGATTGGGGCCGGTATTACCGGAGTAACCACAGCTTATGAGCTGGCACAATCAGGCTATCAAGTGACTGTGGTTGATCGGCATCTTTATCCGGCAATGGAAACATCCTTTGCCAATGGCGGCCAGCTTTCTGCCTGTAATGCCGAAGTATGGAACCAGAAAGCCACGGTACTCAAAGGCATCAAATGGATGTCACAAATAACCGCACCACTTTTGCTCAATCCTTCTTTCAGTGTGCATAAATACAGCTGGCTCATGGAATTTCTGGGCAATATCAAACATTATGAAGCCAATACCCGAGAGACTGTACGGCTGGCTTTACTGGCAAGAGCACGCTTATTTGAAATTGCCGAAACAGAAAATATTGATTTCAATTTAGAAAAACGTGGAATTTTACATTTTTATCATAACAAGACAGATTATGATGTTGCGATCAAAGTCAATGATCTGTTGTGTAGCGGTGGTCTGGAGCGCAATGCCATTTCCAATGCAGAAATCAAGCAGATCGAACCTGCATTAACTGGCGATTATTATGCAGGATTTTACTGTCAGAGCGATGCCACCGGGGATATTCATAAATTTAGTACCGGTTTGGCCAAAGCCTGTATGCAAAAAGGCGTGAAATTTGAGTTTGGTCAAGATGTTTTTGTTGTTGATCATCAGGCTCAGAATATTCGGGTTAAATGCAAACCTAGTACTGAAAATGTCCATTCCTCTCCAGAGGATGTTCTGGAAATTAATGCAGATGCCATTGTGGTCTGTGCAGGGGTTGGCAGCTATCAATTGGCTGAAATACTTGGTGAACGAGTCAATGTCTATCCAGTCAAAGGCTACTCGATTACCGTGCAACTGAATGATGAGCAGAGCCAGAACAACGCACCTTGGGTCAGTCTGCTAGATGAAAGTGCGAAAATTGTCTTGTCACGCCTAGGCAAGGATCGTTTGCGTGTTGCAGGAACAGCCGAGTTTAATGGCTATAACCGGGATATTCGTGCTGACCGAATTCAACCTTTAATTGACTGGACCAATCGTAATTTTGACCTGTGTACTGAGCATGTTGTTCCGTGGGCAGGCTTACGCCCCATGATGCCAAATATGATGCCTGTGGTACGTCGTGGCAAACATGAGCGGGTCTTTTACAATACCGGACATGGTCATCTGGGCTGGACTTTATCAGCTGCAACGGCTGCGATGATTAGTCAGGAAATTGCGCAATACTATCCAGCTTAAATTGATAGCCCGCTTGCGGGCTATTTTTTACACCAAAAATCTCATTTTATATGACAATAAATTTTAATATTTTTAAATTAAATCAATCATATAGTCGATAAATACCGGTAAATCGTTCACAGCCTTTCTGCTGGCTACTGACCGCTAAAATGGCTTTACTATAGTTAAACTCATAGCGGCAGTCATTTTCATTATCGGTGATCTGGTTTTTTGTCTCAGGCGTGGTATAGGCTAAAAAAGGAACGGTCTGCTTCTCGGTCCGGTTATTTGGATTACGATATGCCAGGCCTTCAATCTTGATCCGGTCTTTGGTCAGTTGATGAATCTTGAGATGCACGGGCTGCTTGGCGATTTGTCCCTGTTCAAACTTAATATAATGCTGGGTCAGACTTTGATTCAGTGAAATATAGACATTTAAATCATCTAAACGCCATTCAAACTGCTGTTTAAAACAGTCTAGCGTTTTGCATTGCTGTAAGCGGGTCGCCCATAGTTGTTGGCTATCTTGTAATAAACGCACAGGCGCATCGGTAATCAGAAAAGCAGTAAAGTATTGGTCTGCGAGTTTTGCACGAGATTCAGCCAACGATGCTGAGCAGACTTTATTCATGGCAGCCGTTTTTTGGCTGTCATCGCTACAGTCCATTGTGATCGCCGAGCTACCCGTAGAAATCATCCCCAGGCCGAGCATCAGGCCAATTATTTTCAACATATTTATATCAGTTTTCAGTAGCATGATCGCTTATACTTTCACTGTGTTACGCTTGGTCTAACTATAGCGAAATAGAAAGCAAGTGTACAAGATTTCAATGGGCTATTTCTAAAGGATGTATAAGGTGATCGCACAAATTCGTATTGGCCAGGGTCTGGATGTGCATGCATTTGAAGAAGGTGATTTTGTCACTTTGGCAGGCATTCAAATTCCGCATACTCAAGGTCTGAAAGCACATTCGGATGGTGATGTGGTGCTGCATGCACTCTGTGATGCTTTGTTGGGTGCATTGGCGCTTGGAGATATTGGCCAGCATTTTCCGGATACAGATCCTGAGTTTAAAGGTGCAGATAGCCGGGTACTACTCAAGGATGTCTATCAGCTGATTCTGGATCGTGGCTATCACCTGAATAATGCTGATATTACCGTGGCTTGTGAACGTCCAAAACTGGCTAAGCACAATCTGGCGATGCGTCAAAGTATTGCAGATGTCTTGGATGTTGATGTGACTCAAATCAGTATCAAAGCCACCACCACTGAACAGTTAGGTTTTACCGGTCGTCAGGAAGGAATTATGTCCATGGCAACCGTGCTGTTGAGCCACAGCAAATAAAATTAGGCAAAATAATTTGGATTAATCAAGGAAAGTTCCAGTTCCTGAGTTGCTTTACGGCCTTGTAGCTGTAGGGCAACCGCATGCATTAAACCGGTCCAGGTTTCATTCGGTTCCCAGATCTGATGCAAGTGTTCTTGTGCTGTAGGCAGATCCATATCCATATAGTACTGACGATATAAGTACATCAGACAACTGACATGGTAGTTTTGCGAACAATGTACCCAGACCATTTGCTCTTTTACCAGATGATCGATCAGATCCAGTACCAGCAGACATTGATTGTCTGAAGGTGTTTCCCAGGAAATCGGAACTTGAATATAGTTCAGTCCCAGCTCAAGGCAAATTTTATCTTCATGCGGCAGATACTGTTCGCTATCGGTCAGCGCCACATTGATGACTGTAGATACACCGTATTCTTTCATCAGCTTTAATTGTGCAGTGGTCGGTTGACCGGAGCTAAACAGATGCTCGTGTATGAACTGAAAATTCTCAATCTGGCTTAATGCCGTTTCAATATCATTCATCAGATAAATTTTCCTTGTTCTAGAAATGCAAACGCCATCTTGGCGATGGCGTTGGTCAGATCATTTAACGATTAGGTAAAATGTCTTTCAATGCCTCATGCATGTCGAGTAAGACTTTTTCAGTGGTTTCCCAGTCGATACAGCCATCCGTAACGGATTGACCGTACTCCATATCACAAAGGTTAGCAGGAATATCCTGACGACCACCTTTAAGATGACTTTCTACCATAATACCAACAATTGACTTGTTTCCATCAAGAATTTGTTCGGAAATGTTTTTAAGTACAAGTGGTTGCAGGTACGGGTCTTTGTTAGAGTTGGCGTGGCTGGCATCAATCATGATCTTGGTGCTGACTTTGGCCTTGGCTAGCGCGGCTTCTGCATCGGCAACCGAGCCTGCATCGTAGTTCGGCTTGCCATTACCGCCACGCAGTACCACGTGAGCATAAGGATTGCCTGAAGTGCGAATCACAGCCACCTGGCCTTGATCATTCAGACCGAGGAAGCTGTGACCATGTTTCACAGATTGCATCGCATTGGTCGCGACCGTTAAACCGCCATCAGTACCATTTTTAAAGCCGACTGGTGAAGAAAGACCAGAAGACATTTCACGATGGGTCTGGCTTTCTGTGGTACGTGCACCAATTGCTGACCATGAAATCAGGTCTTGGTAATACTGTGGCGAGTTTGGATCAAGTGCTTCAGTGGCACATGGCAAGCCCATTTCATTCAGTTCAAGTAATAGCTTGCGACCGATACGCAGACCTTTTTCAATATTGAATGAATCATTCATGTCTGGGTCATTGATCAGACCTTTCCAACCTACGGTAGTCCGTGGTTTTTCAAAATAAACCCGCATCACGATATATAAGCTGTCTTTAACTTTTTCGCTCAGCACTTTTAAGCGCTCAGCATATTCATGCGCCGCCTCTGGATCGTGAATAGAACAAGGGCCAATTACAACGAACAGGCGTTTGTCTTCACCATCCAGAATTTTACGAATCGTTTCACGACCATGCAGTACGGTTTGATAAGCAGTTTCAGTCAACGGTAACTCTGCTTTAAGCTCAGCAGGGGTTACAAGAGGAATCATGCTGTGGATATTCACGTCATCAATATCTGATGCTGAAATAGGATTTGACTGTTGTGTATTCATTGCCGTCACTGGTTCGATCATACAAAAGGTTGTTTAATAGCCCGAATATAACATGAATGATGCGTCACTTTGTTATAAAAAAGATGAATACTTCTTTGAAAAAAAAGTGATGAATCGGATAGTTAACTTAAACGGACGGGGAATTTTGATTCACAATTATCATTGCTGTTTCAGCAGGTTGAGCCGGTTTTGATTTTACAGGATTAATCATGAAATTCACGCCCAGCGCAAATAGGGTAATACCTAAAATTTTGCGGATCAGTTTTTCCGGCATACGTGAGCTGAGTAAAGTGCCGACAATAATCGCCGGAATAGACCCCACCAATAACCACATGAGCAGCATGAAATCGACGTTGCCTGAAGACATATGACCCAGCCCTGCGACCAGTGTCAGTAATACCGCGTGCACCACGTCAGAGCCAATGATACGAATCATCGGCAGATTCGGGAACATCACTACAAGTGCCATGATGCCAAATGCGCCGGCACCCACTGAAGAGAGCGTGACAAATATGCCCAAGATAATGCCCATGATGATGATAGCAACGCGCTTTTCTTTGGCTTGCAGCTTCACTTTTTCCAGATCCTGCGTCATATCCGGTAGTTCTTGTTTTCTGTATTTATTAAAAAGATTTTCGATCTGGGTGCGAAACAAAATGGATAAGCCGGTAATAGTCAGCATAAAGCCCAAGACCATGGTCAGGACGGCTTTGTAATGCGTCGATTGGCTCAGATAGTTCTCGAGTACCCAATGCGTTGCAAAAGATGCGGGAATACTGCCAACGGCCAGCCAGATCACAATCGGCCAGACAATATTCATTTTCTTGGCATGCACAAACGAGCCACAGAATTTAGAAATCGCGGCATAGAGCAGGTCAGTACCAATCGCGATATGCGGTTCAATCCGGAATAAACTGATAAGAATTGGCGTCATTAATGAACCGCCACCGACACCGGTGACACCTACACAAAAACCTACCAGAACGCCTGCTAAAATAAATTCAATCGGACCAAACATGCATATATGCCAAAATCAAAAAACGAGCATATCTTATGACTTTTGGATATAAGTCGTTGTCTTGATTATTGATTTACTTATGCATAAAAAAGATAAAGCTAGGTGAAGAATATTAGCTGATCTTTCATGTTTATTCACTGGAGTATGTATAAAGTGTGAATATGATGATTGATTTTAACTGCCCGATTTAACCCATTTTTGTCTAATTTAATGTAGCTGTAAATGTCGATTTAATTCTTGTTATGCAAGCTCGATCATTGACTAAGTCATTCTAAACGGTGGGTTTCTTAAAATGAGAAGATACTTAAGCTTCTTCCGGAATAGCCATAGGATTATGTTAGAATCCCGATTCAATAAATTTCCATGCGGATCTGAGAGGAAACCCACTTGCTAAATCGAAAACTTAAAATTGGAATCGTGGTCGGTGAAGTTTCTGGAGATACGCTTGGCGCAAAATTGATTCGCCGTTTTCGTGAGCAAGGCATTGATGCTGAATTTGAAGGTATCGGTGGTCCACAAATGATCGCGGAAGGTTTTAAAAGTTATTATCCGATGGATATTCTGTCGGTGATGGGCATTGTCGAAGTTTTAAAAGATATTAAAAAACTTTTTGCTGTGCGGGATGGTCTGGTGGAAACCTGGAATAAAGATCCGGTCGATATTTTTATCGGGATTGATGCGCCTGATTTTAACCTGCGTTTGTCAAAAACCATTAAACAAAAACAGTTACCGATTAAAACCGTGCAATACGTCAGTCCTTCGGTCTGGGCATGGCGTCAAGGCCGTATACATGGCATTAAAGCCAGTATTGATCTGGTACTGTGCCTATTTCCATTTGAAAAAGCCTTTTTCAAGCAATGGGATGTTCCGGCAGCTTTTGTTGGACATCCGCTCGCCAGTCAGTTGCCGCTTGAAAATCCGATTCTGGATGCTCAGACAGAATTAGGTCTGGATCCACATCAGAAATATATTGCCTTATTGCCAGGCAGTCGTCGTGGCGAGATTGAGCGTTTGGGACCTTTGGTTCTGGATGCTGCCAATATTCTGCATCAGAAACATCCGGATTATACCTTTCTGATTCCTGCGATTAATGATGCGCGTAAACAGCAAATCGAAAGTTTATTGGCCACTTATCCTGAGAGCTTAAAAGCCCAGATTCGCCTGATGGAAAATACCAGCGCTGAGTCCAAAATTGGCCGTCAGGTCATGAATGCATCCAATATCATTGCACTGGCGTCTGGAACTGCAACGCTTGAAGCGATGTTGCTGCACCGTCCGATGGTGACTTTTTATAAATTGCACTGGCTGACCTATCGAATTGCCAAATTACTGGTAAAAATCCCATATTTTTCATTACCAAATATAATTGCTGGCAAAAAAGTGATTCAAGAACTCATCCAATCCGCTGCTACACCTGAAAATCTGGCAGCTGAAATTGAAAAACTGATGGATATTGAAGCAGCACAGATTCAGGTTATGCAGCATATCACCATGCACAAACAGCTACTTTCTGGCAATAGCGAAGACCCGGTCAAAGCAGTACTGGCGTTAGTCCAGTAATTTTAGTCTGATAATAAAGACTGATTCTTCTGACAATTCAGCCGGTATTGAGTAGGTGTTAGTTCAAACTGTTTTTTAAAACTTTGACTAAACGCCGTCTCGGATGAATAACCGACCAGATAGGCGATCTGCTGGATACCAAATCCACTATTTCGTAAATATTGCGCTGCCAGACGCAGGCGGTGCTGTTGCAGATAGGCAAGGGGTGGCTCACCGACAATCTGGGTAAACAATTGGGCGAATTTGGAACGTGACATATGACACTGTTCGGCCAGACTTTCTACGGTCCAGGACTGTTCAGGTTTGCCATGAATCGCCGCCAGTGCATTAGATAATTCCGGATGCGAGAGCGCATTTAGCCAGCTCGAGGCATTTTCCAAGTTTAAAATATAATCACGCACGCATTCAATCAGTAAAATACTGACCAGATGATCCAGAATCTTGTCACGTCCGGGACGAAGCTGCTGGGTTTCCAGTGCCAGAAACTGCAAGCCAACCTGTAACCACTCCGGTGCGGTATCGCCCAGAATATGCTGAATATGCAGGTATTCAGGTAAGGCACTCAAAAGAGGTTTGGCCATCTGGATATCCAGGCTGGAACGAATGGCCAGTATGAAACTATGCTCCCTCGAATTTTCCCGATTGAGATCGATACATTGCTGTGCATGGCTCTGAAAATAAGGATTAATCGCATGGTGCTCAGAAAAATCGGCATTGTCTGGGCACGAAACATGATGGGCGGAACCTGCGGGTAATAGCACCAGATCACCTTGCTGCAGCTCCAGCCGATCACCATTCATAAACTTTAATTGGGCCTGTCCCTGTAACAGGATATAGGCCAGCATAAAAGGCTCATGCTGATAATCAAAGCCGCCTGGATGAAATACATTCAGATAAAGATATTCCGATTTTTCCAGATGAATATCATCAAAAATTTTACTTAAAGCATCCATGCCTAACTCTATTCTTCTGTTTTATTTCATTTAATTGACTATAGATTTTTTAACTTTGTGATTTTAGGCCAGAATTTGGCAGCATGTGCCAAAGACGCTGACATAGTTTTTCTGGACGTTGAATACTGTTCGCTACTGCTGAAATATTCAACTATAAGTGCAGAGTAACATAAAAAAGGAAGGTCGCAATGAATGCCTCTGCACAAATCCAGAAAGCGCAGTTTACGCAGGAAGCGTCGGCACTAAAAGGTGTAAAGCTGGATAAAAAACGTTTTGGCTGGTTGCTCAGCCCAGGTCTGCCTGTGATCGGAATGGGAATTCTGGCCGGTTATCATTTTGGTCCCAAAGCGACTCAAAAAGTCTTTGCGATGGGCGGGCCTTTATTACTGCATGTAATCATTCCGACATTGGACGCACTGATTGGCGATGATGCCAATAATCCAAATGATGCGCAGATCAAGGCACTGGTTAACGATCCTTATTATGACCGCATTGTAAAAGCATTTATTCCCTTGCAAATGGCAGCCAATGCCTTTGCCGGCTATGTCGTAAGCCGGCCAAATGTGTCTTTGCTGGATCAGATACTGCTGGGAGTTTCTATGGGTGCGATTAATGGGGTGGGCGTGAATACCGCACATGAACTCAGCCATCGTCCACAGAAAAAAGACCATTACTGGTCTCATGCCAGCCTGATGCCTTTGGGCTATAACCATTTCCGGATTGAACATCCTTATGGACACCATAAACGGGTGGCCACGCCTGAAGATCCGGCATCTTCGAAAATGGGTGAATCTTTTTACCGTTTCTGGCCACGTACCGTAATAGGCGGATTAAAATCTGCAATCCAGATTGAAAAAAGACGGCTCGAGCGTAAAGGACTGAAATTCTTTAGTCAGGAAAATGAACTGTTTCATGGTTGGGCCATGAGTGCTGGCTATCATGCCTTGATGCTGAAGGCGTATGGCAAGAAAATTATTCCTTATACACTGACACAGGCATTTTATGGCGTCAGCCTGTTTGAGATTGTGAATTATATCGAGCACTACGGACTAAAACGCGGACAGAAAGCGGATGGCAGTTATGAGCGAACCTTGCCGGAACATAGCTGGAACAATAATAATATTGTGACTAATCTGTTTTTGTATCAGTTACAACGCCATTCTGACCATCATGCCTTTCCAAGCCGTCCATTTCAGGCGTTGCGACATTTTGATGAAGCGCCAGAATTACCGAGCGGTTATGCAACCATGCTGATTCCAGCCTTGATTCCACCTTTATGGTACAAAATCATGGATCAGCGGGTATATCAGCATTATCAGGGCGATTTAAGCAAGGCCAATATCTTGCCTTCCAAGCGTGCCAAGCTGTTTAAAAAATTTGGTGTAAATGACTCTATCGGTTAATGAATTACAAAATAAAAATGCGCCGATAAAGGCGCATTTTTTGATGAATTTTGCCTAGAACCAGTCGGCTTGCATATTCAGGCAAGTATCATCGAGATTCATCAGTAATTTGGCCTGATGCTCAATTTCAGGGAGTTCCCAGCGAATAAAATATTGAGCTGCCTGAATTTTCCCTGCCAGAAAAGTCTGATCTTCTGCCTGCGAAGATGTCCCAAACTTGAGTTGAGCCTGATTCGCCATTTCCAGCCATAGCCAAGATATAATAGTTTTGCCCATCATATCCAGATACAGTCCTGAATTGGCCAAAGCCTCACTGACTTTGCCTTGATGCAAGGCCTGGCCTAAAATCTGTGTAGTCTTTTGCACAGTGGCAAGATGCTGTTTATAGATCTCTGCCAGTTCCACTATCTTAGGTTCATAAATTTCTAACAAGGTCTTCTGGATGCGCTGCATGAGCAGATTGAGCCCTTTGCCATTGTGCTGCCAGAGTTTACGTCCCAGCAGATCCAGAGATTGAATGCCGTAAGTTCCTTCATGAATCGGATTGAGCCGGTTATCACGATAACATTGCTCCACTGGATATTCACGGGTATAACCCGCGCCGCCCAAGACCTGAATGGCCAGATCATTGGCTTTCGGACCATAGGCAGAAGGGAAAGATTTGACTACCGGGGTGATGAGATCAAGCAGAATTGCACTATCTTCATCTTGAGCTGCCTGATGTTCATCAATTAATCGGGCTGCAAATAAGCAAAGTGCCAGCGAACCTTCTACATACGACTTTTGCGCCAGCAGCATGCGTTTGACATCGGTATGTTCAATGATATTCACTGGTTTCGAGTCAGGTGTTTTTTCATGAACTGGACGGCCTTGTGGACGGTTTTTAGCATAATCCAGAGATTCCAGATAGCCACGATAACCAATCATGGCTGCGCCCAGACCGACACCTACACGTGCTTCATTCATCATTTTGAACATGTATTTTAAGCCATGACCGGGTTCACCAATTAAATAGCCTAAGCAATTATCATTTTCTCCAAAGCTTAAAACTGTAGATGTAGTACCTCGATAGCCCATTTTGTGTAGTAAGCCAGCCAGCTGTACATCATTAGCTTCACCGAGTGAACCATCCTCGTTGGTTTTGAATTTTGGTACGATAAACAGGGAAATTCCTTTCACGCCTTGCGGCGCATCCTGAATCCGCGCCAAGACCAGATGCACAATATTTTCGCTAATGTCCTGATCGCCACCCGAAATAAACATTTTCTGGCCTTTAATTTTATAAATTCCATCTGCCTGAGGAATCGCTTTAGTGGTCAGATCGCCCAAAGAGGAACCTACATTCGGCTCTGTCATGGCCATGGTGCCAGCAAAGCGGCCACTCAACATATGCGGTAGGAATATTTGCTTTTGTTTTGGGGAGGCAAAAGCCTGTATCAGGTTCGCCGCAGCGGCCGTTAGAAAAGAATAAGCCACGGTGGACGGATTGGCCGACATAAAATAAGCATTGCAGGCCATATTCACCAAAGTGGGCAGTTGCATGCCACCATCTGCATAATCATGCTGGGCGCAAAGCAGGCCGGCATCGGCAAACTGTTGCCAGGCTGTCTTCACTTCATCAATGGTTTTGACCTGTTTGCCATCAAAGTTCGGTTCTTGTTGATCAGCTTTGGCATTATGCGGCGCAAAATAATCAGTCGCGATACCTTTTGCCGTTTCCAGAATACTGTCGAAAGTATTTTTGTCATGATCCTGATAGCGTTGCAGTTTAGTCAGCGCTTCAAGTTTGAATACGTCATAAAGCTGGAAATGCAGATCTTTATCATTAATCAGTTGGGTCACGGTACTGTCCTGAATGTGCAATCCTTGAGATAGCATCAAGACTAGCAGTTGCTTTTATTGAGGAGGATTGTCAATAATGACATGAATCGGGTGAAAAGTGACAATTAGTAAAGTATGCAACAGGTGGTGATTTTAGGCTTTCATGGGGCTCTGGCTTCGGCCATTACGGGTGTGGTCGATTTATTTACCATGGCTGGCGTAAGCTGGAACCGGATCCAGCAGCAGGACGTACAGCGCCTGTTTAAGGTGAGTATCGCCAGTCCGGAGGGACATCCGATTCGGTGTATCAATGGGCTGCAGTTGCAGGCACATTTTTCTTATCAAGAGATTCAAACTGCAGATATTCTGGTGGTACCGACCATCGCTGCACCGATTCAGGATGTATTGCAACAGAATCCAGAACTGATTCATTTTTTAAAATCTGCACATGCAGAGGCGACTTTAATTGCAGGAAACTGTACGGGGAATTTTTTTCTGGCAGAAGCAGGCATTTTAGATGACCGGATTGCAACAACACATTGGGGTTTTCAGGAAGTGTTTCGTTCACGCTATCCTAAGGTGAAACTGAATGCCGATCTGATGATTAGCCGGGATCAGAATATCTATTGTGCAGGTGGAGGCCTGGCCTGGTTTGACCTAGGTTTGCATCTGATTGAGCGCTTGTATGGCTTTGAGGTGGCCATGCAATCGGCTAAATCTTTCGTAATTGATTACCGCCGTGATAGCCAGTTGTCTTATTCATTGCTGAATATTGGCCAGCCGCACCATGATGAACTGGTACAAAAAATCCAGAACTGGCTAGAGCAGCATTTTCATGAAGATTTTAGTTTGAACGAGCTGGCGGAACACTTTAATGTGACTGGCCGAACCCTGATTCGACGCTTTAAACAAGCCTTAGACATACCGCCCAATCAGTATTTACAAGCAATCCGGATTGAAGCCGCCCGTAAACGACTGGAAGAAACCGATCAAGCTGTGGATGTGATCATGCAAAATGTCGGCTATCAGGACCCAAGTTCATTCCGCCGTTTATTTCATAAAAAAACCGGTCTGACGCCGTTGGAATACCGGCGCCGGTTTAGCCGGCGCTTTTAAAAGCGTTTAATGAGAAGGCTGTATTTTTCCTGCTTTCCGGCCATGCAGCAAGTAATACCAGATCAGACAGCTCAGGGTGAGCAGCGCAGAGAACAGATAAAGCTGGCGGTAACCAATCTGGTCCAGCAGCATACCCAGAAAATACGGGCCAAAACCAAGACCGGCATCCAGGGCAATAAAGAAGGTTGAGGTTGCGAGTCCCATACGCTGTAATGTCGTACTTTTCACCGCAATGGTTTGACACACTGACTGGATATTCCCAAAACCAAAACCGAGTAACGCTGCACTAGTGAGTAACATCACAGAGTTTTGCGCCTGACTGAGTAGCAATATTCCCAGTGCCATAATCACAATGGCAGGATAGATAATGATATTTTCGCCTTTACGATCCATGAGCGGGCCGGTAAAAGGACGCGAAAGCAAAATGGCAAAGGCATACATTAAGAAAAAGAATGATGCTGCTTCGACCAGATTAATGTCTTTGGCATAAAAATGAATAAAGGACAATATACCTGAATAACACGTCGCTACTAGCAACACAATCACGGCAATGGGTAAGGCATTCGGTTCAATATATTGGGCCAGTTTGCTGGTGCTTTGTGGAGTAGATGATGAGCTTAGCGTACTGGCTTTAAGACGTGGTGGCTGGATAAACAGTCCACAGATCAGGCAGCTGAGCGCAACGATACTGGTAAAGATGAAAATTACCTGATAATTAAAATTTGTCATCAACCAGATTCCGACAAAGGGACCAATCGCTGTGCCAAGGGTACTGCTCATGCTGAAATAGCCAATTCCTTCACCACGTCGTGTGGCAGGAATGGTCTGTGCAATCACTGTACCCAGTACAGTAGAAGCCATACCCATCATAAAGCCATGTATCAGACGGATGCCCAGTAAAACTTCCAGCTTGGCCGGAATCATATATAGTCCGGAAAAGAGCAGAAAGCCAGTCAGGCCAATGACAAGCGTATTTTTTAGGCCCAGACGATTCAGTAATTTTCCGATCAATAATCGTCCAAATAACGTACCCACAATAAACAGACCTGATACCAGACCGGCTTGTGCAGTCGATGCACCTAGCTCAGCCACCGAGTAGCCGACAATCACAATCACCAGCAGATAGAACACCAGAACCAACTGGAAATTCACCAGACTGATCAGGATAAAATTGGGCGTCCATAAAAGCGCTTCTTGTTCTTGGCTCATTGAGGTTTGTCCTGAGATGAGGGATGTAACTGCTGTATGAGTTGGATTAAGGTTTTTTTACTGCCTTCAAGATCATCTGATGCAATGTGCTCAAGCAACTGATCTTCAAATGCATCGATCTGTTTGGAACACATCGCAAAGGTCTCAATTCCTTGCTCACTCAATTTGAACAGCTTTTGACGTTTGTCTTCAGTTTCGAGTTGGGCAATCAGATCGAGTTCAACCAGTTGCTGAATCCGCTTGGTAATACCGGGCTTGGATACATTGAGATAACTGGAAATATCTGCCAGCGTGCATTGTTGCTTTGACTGGATGACGTATAACACCTGCCATAAAGAATAATTCAATTGTGATGACAACAAGATCGTATTGATCTCATCGCTCATCAGTCGTGCGCAGCGTAATAACAGCGTACGAAGTCGGGGAGATTCGGAAAACATATGGTTAGTTAACCTGGGTAACTAAATTTAGGCCTAATTTACGCCTGTTTTATCTAAAGCTCAAGAGGAGAGTTTTAAAAATTATTCAGAGTAATATTTTCTTTATCAGCAATAGTTACATAGTTTAACCTGATTAAAAAATAATCAACAAAAGACTACATACTTTTTATAACAGCCACGCCTAAGCTAGCCATGTCACTAGAAAAATTCATGACTTAAAAATTGAAGGGCAAAGATGCCAAATAACAATGCATAGGTGAAGCTTATGACTCTGGGTTTAACTGCATTAGAGTTAGCACGAATACAGTTCGCCTTTACTGTATCTTTTCATATCATTTTTCCGGCAATTTCTATTGGCTTGGCCAGCTTTCTGGCCATTCTGGAATGGCGCTGGCTCAAAACCCAAAATCCGATTTTTCAGGATCTATTCAAATTCTGGGTGAAAATTTTCGCTGTGGCATTCGGGATGGGTGTCGTCTCTGGTGTGGTCATGAGCTACCAGTTTGGAACCAACTGGAGTGAGTTTTCCCGGGTGGCAGGCAGCGTGACTGGACCTTTATTGGCCTATGAAGTACTCACCGCTTTCTTTCTGGAAGCGGGCTTTCTGGGCATCATGTTATTTGGCTGGGGGCGAGTGGGACCAAAGGCGCACTTTTTCTCGACCTTGATGGTTGCGATAGGCACCTGTATTTCCATGTTCTGGATTCTATCGTCCAATAGCTGGATGCAGACCCCACAAGGCTTTGCGATTGAAAATGGCCTGATTGTTCCGCAAGACTGGCTTGCTATCGTGTTTAACCCATCTTTCCCTTATCGTCTGGCCCATATGGCTATGGCTGCCTTTCTGGTTTCCGCCTTACTGGTCGCTGCTACAGCCGCATGGCATCTAATCAAAGGCCGTCGTGATGCACTGGTCAAGACTTCATTTTCCATGGCGATGTGGCTGCTTCTGGTACTCGCGCCCTTACAGGTCATCGTCGGTGATATGCACGGTATTAATACCCTTGAACATCAGCCAGCCAAACTTGCAGCCATGGAAGGGCACTGGGAAACCAATCATGACGAAGGCATGCCCTTATATCTCTTTGGTATTCCAGATATGGAGGCCGAAGAAACCAAATATGCAGTCGCAATTCCCAACTTGGGTAGCCTGATTCTAACCCACTCGATGGATGGAAAGGTTACAGGACTTAAAGACTTTGCGCCTGAAGACCGGCCGAATTCGCTGGTGGTGTTCTGGAGCTTCCGGATTATGGTCGGACTCGGCGTATTGATGCTGTTACTGGCGTTATGGGGAGCGTGGGCACGTACCCGTGGTCGCTTTTATGAGTCCCGTGCATTGCACCGATTTGCCCTGATTATGGGACCTTCCGGATTTATTGCCATGCTTGCGGGATGGTTTACCACAGAAGTCGGCCGTCAGCCTTGGGTAGTCTACGGCATCATGCGAACCAAGGATGCATTGTCTCCGGTTTCCGCTGAACAGGTGGGGCTGACCCTGATTATTTTTGTAGTTGTCTACTGTGTGGTATTTGGTATCGGGATTTACTACATGTTGCGCCTGATGCACAAAGGCCCGGATTTTATTCATACCCGACCAGATCATGAATCAGATAGCGATGTAGTTCAGGCTTCACGCCGACCATTAAGTAGTATTCGCGAACGTATCGAAGAAGTTCCTGAACAACCGGATCAGGAGGACAAAAAATGATTGATTTATCATTAATCTGGATTGTGATTATTGGTTTGGGTGTATTGATTTATACCATTCTCGATGGTTTCGATCTGGGCATCGGCATCTTGTTTCCTTTCTTTCCGCATCAGGATGAACGTGATGTCATGATGAATACTGTGGCTCCGGTCTGGGATGGCAATGAAACCTGGATGGTACTGGGTGGTGCAGGGTTATTTGCAGCTTTCCCACTTGCTTACTCGACCGTACTCTCGGCGCTGTATATGCCAATTATTCTGATGGTGATTGCCTTGATTTTCCGCGGCGTGGCTTTTGAGTTCCGCTTCAAGGCAAACCGCAGTAAGCATTGGTGGGATAAAGCCTTTATCGGTGGTTCTGCGATCACCAGTTTCCTGCAAGGCATGATTTTAGGCGCTTATATTCAGGGCATTGAAACTCGAAATGGTGTCTATGTTGGTGGTGGTCTGGACTGGCTCACTCCATTTAGTATTTTCACCGGAATCAGTGTGGTGGTGCTCTATGCGGCATTAGGCTGTGGCTGGCTGATCTATAAAACCGGAGATGACTTACAGGATCGAATGTTTAAACTGATGCCTAAGCTGATTATTGCCTTGCTGATCATATTGGGTGCTGTCAGTATTTATACGCCGTTGACTCATCCACAGATTGCCGAACGCTGGTTTAGTCAGCCACAATTTACCTATTTTATGCCAGTTCCAGTTCTGGTTCTGCTGTTTACCTGGCTGGCCTTACGTGCCTGTAAAAGACGTAGTGAATTAGGCCCATTTACCTATATGCTGGTTCTGGTTTTCCTCGCTTATACTGGATTCTTGATCAGTCTATGGCCATATATTATCCCGCCGAGCGTGACTATCTGGGAGGCAGCAGCGCATGAAAATAGCCAGCTATTTGCCTTGATTGGCGCCTTGATCCTGATTCCAATTATTGTGATTTATACCGGTATGTCCTATTGGGTATTCCGGCATAAGGTCAGGGTCGGCGATGATGGCTATCATTAAGGAGTGGTCATGAAAGGCAAACAGGCATTATGGTTTGTAGGGTTGTGGCTGGCAGGATTTTTAACGCTGGCCCTGATTGCTGGCGCATTCCGCTTTCTGGTGCATTTGGCTTATTAAATTAGTAAAACTAAAATGAGTGAAAAAAAAGTGATCAGAATGTCCTGATCACTTTTTATCATTTGCAATTCATCTTTGACAAAATCAAATTTACGATTTTACCTGCTTACGATAAACACTTGGACGTACAGGGCGACTGCCTTTCCAAAGGCCTTTTTTCTGTTTCTTAGCTTTATTTTGCAGCTCCATCATATAGCGTAAATGGTTTTTATCTTTGATATATTCTTCATAGACCCACGCTGCACCACGTTTGACAATCTCTTCATTGATATTTTTGCGATAGCGGTAGACCACACCGACACAGCGGCCATAACGGTCAATATCGGTAATCTTGACCCGAACCATTTTATTATTCACCATGCTTTTGACCAGACGCTGCGATTCCTTGCCATAGGCTTGTGATGATTCAGGGGCATCGACAAAAGCAAAGCGCAATTTGGTCTCAGAGCGACGAATATTAAAACGGTAGCAGGTGAGGGTATCACCATCACTTACGGCTTTTACACGGCACCAGTATTTTTTGCCTTTCTTAAAGGGGCGGAAAACATCTTTTAAATAAACTGTAATTTTATGCAGCAGATAATAAGAAAAACACAGCAGTACGAGGCCCAGCACAATTTGCCAGGTGATGGAGAGATTTAACAAAGGCAAGATCCAAATCAGCAAAACCAGCTGTAAAATCACAGCTAAAAGTCGAGCCATTTTAGAGCAAAGCCAGTAGATCTACGGCTTAAAAGCTAATCACTCAGTGTTTAGTTTTGTACCAGCTAAAATAGCCTAAGTATATTTTTCTACTGAAAAGATGAAGATGCAACCATCTAAACTTATATAAAAATAGCCTAAGTAAACTTGCATTCCTTTATAAATAGCCTAAGCAAAAATTTTATAAATTTCACTTCTCAAAAATTGATGTCTTTTATTCTCTTGCAAATCCTTATGCCAATACATCCCCATATTAATTTTCGGCAGTTCCACAGGGACTTCAAAAATATTTAGACTGGTAGCCAATTGTAAATGCGTCAATACATTTTTAGGAATAGTCAGCATGGCTGTCTTTTGCTGCTCCAGAATTTGCAGAGCAGTTGAGTAATGCTGACAGCGTAAAAAAATCTGTCGTGAATATTGTTTCCGACTTAAATAAATATCTTCAACTAAAACACCAGTACGGCGTGATGACACGCCAATATGAGGCGAGGCAAGATAAATCTGCTCATTCATTTCTGTTAATTGTGTACACACTACAAATTCATCTTGCACCAGGCGTTCAAACTGGATTTTTTCAGCAATGTTTTGTTCCAGATCTATGACAAAATCAATCTGTTGAGAGGCGAGGTCTGCTGCTATATTTTTACGGTCCAGTTTCATGCTGCTAAGCTGAATTTCTAGATTGAGTTGCTGAAAGTGCTGAACGAGTCTGGGAAAGATCATTGGTTCAATTTCATCATGAACGGCAATTTTCAAACTCTGAATCATTTCTGGTCTGAACTGCTGATGTTGTATTGAAATATTTTGAATTGCAAAAAGTGCATTCTTCAGCTCAGGATAGATCTGTTCCGCAAACGGCGTAGGTTGCATTTTGCTACCAGTACGTACAAATAAATCATCCTGTAAATGCTGCCTTAAACGTTGTAAAGCATGACTAGCAGCAGACTGGCTGATTGATAAAATTTGTGCAGCTTTAGAAATACTGTTCTGCTCATAAATTGCCATAAAAAGCGGATAAAGGTTAATGTCGATACGATGAAAATTTCGCAGGTCCATGACTGTTTTAGAATGAATACTATGCATAATAATGTATGGGATAAAATCATTTTATTCATAATAGGTTTTGGGTTAAGGTGTTGTAAAGTGTATGAATTAGAATATTTAGAGGGATAAAGAGATGTTTGAGCTTTCAGCACGTGCACAAGATTATTTAAATAGAACCAAAAAATTTATTGCTGATGAAATTGAACCAGTTGAAGCTGATTTCTGGCAGCAGATTCACGAGTTGAATCAAGGCAGTGACTGGACCAAATGGCAATGGCCAGCAGAACTGGAAAGCTTAAAAGCCAAAGCCAAGGCAGTTGGCCTTTGGAATATGTTTCTCCCTTGTCCTGAGCTTGGCCAGGGTTTATCAGTTCAGGAATATGCGCATATTGCCGAACTTTCCGGTCGTAGCCTGATTGCACCAGTGGTATTTAACTGTAATGCGCCAGATAGCGGCAATATGGAAGTATTGTGGCGTTATGGTTCTGAAGAACAGAAACAGCAATGGCTGATACCACTTTTAGAAGGAAAAATCCGTTCGGTCTTTTGTATGACTGAACCTGCAGTCGCATCCAGTGATGCGACCAATATGCAGGCAACGGCGATGGTGGAAGGTGATGAGATTGTTCTCAATGGCCGTAAATGGTGGTCATCAGGTCTAGGCGATCCAAATGCCAAAATCATTATTTTTATGGCGCATACTCCAGATGAAACAAAAGACCGTCATCATCAGCATTCGATGGTTTTAGTTCCTGTGGATACTGCCGGCGTTAAAATCGAACGCATGCTACCTGTATTTGGTGACTACGATGCACCACATGGCCATGGTGAAGTCAGCTTTGAAAATGTCCGCGTTCCGGTAGCGAATTTTATTGGTGGCGCCGGTCAGGGCTTTGAAATTGCCCAAGGTCGTTTAGGACCAGGCCGTATTCATCATTGCATGCGCTGTATCGGGGCTGCGGAAAAATCCTTAGAGTTGATGATTGACCGAGGCATGAGCCGGACAGCATTTGGCAAAGAGATTTTAAAACTCGGTGGCAATCTGGAACGTGTCGCGGAAGCCCGGGTTGCAATTGATCAGGCACGCCTTTTGACCTTGTATGCCGCCTATAAAATGGATACTTTAGGGAATATGGCGGCACTGACTGAAATTTCTGCAATTAAAGTCGTTGCGCCAAGTGTGCTGGAAAAAGTTGTCGATATGGCAATCCAGATCCACGGCGGTGCCGGTGTCTCTCGTGATACGCCACTGACCGGATTCTTTGCCCAGGCACGTGCCTTACGTTTGGCTGATGGCCCGGATGAAGTGCATAAGGGCATGATTGCCAAACTGGAACTGGCAAAACGTGGCTACAGTACACGCCACAAAAAATAAACTGGCTTAAATAGAAGATTGCAACGTATTAAAAAATTTTAAGGAAAAATTATGGCGGTTATTGATGTAGGTGGAGCAGTTCGTGCAGGTGAAGAACTGGATGTACAAGCCATCACCAATTGGCTAATTCAGCAAAATGTGAATGTTGAAGGCCCTGTGCAAGTGACCCAATATTCAGGCGGAGCTTCAAACTGGACCTACCGTTTACAGTATACCAATGCCGATCTAATTTTACGTCGTCCGCCGCAAGGTACCAAAGCCAAATCAGCCCATGATATGGCACGTGAATATCATGTACAAAAAGCCTTGTCTGAACATTATCCGGTGGTGCCTGAAATGGTGGCGCTTTGTCAGGATGAATCAGTGATTGGTTGTGATTTCTATGTGATGAAACGGCTTGAAGGAATTATTCCTCGCGCCAAAATGCCAGCTGAGCTGCAGCTTACTGAATCCGATATCCGGACTTTATGTATCAATGTGATTGATAAACTGATCGAATTGCATCAGGTGCCTTATCAAGGAACTGAACTTGAAAATCTCGGTAAGGGTGAAGGCTATTGTCGCCGTCAGGTCGAAGGCTGGGATGTACGTTATGAAAAGGCTAAAACTTTAAATGTTCCATCGTTTAAATATGTGCGCAACTGGCTTAAAGATAATATTCCTTCAGATTCTAAAACCTGTGTGATTCATAATGACTGGCGTTTTGATAATGTCATCTTAAATCCGGAAAATCCGACTGAAGTGATTGGCGTACTGGACTGGGAAATGGCGACACTCGGCGATCCGCTCATGGACCTAGGTTCTGCTTTAGCCTATTGGGTGGAAGATACTGACAATGCCATCTTTAAGGCAACACGCCGCCAGCCGACCAATCTAAAAGGTATGTTTACCCGTAAAGAAGTGGTGGATTACTACTTGGGAAAAACCGGCCTGCAACCGGAAAACTGGGCGTTTTATGAGGTGTTCGGAATTTTCCGTCTCGCGGTGATTGCCCAGCAGATCTATTATCGTTATTACCATAAACAGACTAATAATCCAGCGTTCAAGGATTTTTGGGTGGTGATTCATGCCTTGCATATTCGTGCCTTAAAACTGATTGGCAAGCAAAAACTGGAAGCCAATGAGATTGCACAAAAGTATGTGCTTAAATTTAAAGAGATAATGCCAAAATGACAACCATTTACTTGATCCGGCATGGCCAGGCCTCTTTTGGCGCAGAAAGTTACGATCAACTTTCGCCCAACGGCGAGTTACAGGCAAAGCTTTTGGGTCGCTATTTTGACGAAATCCTGAAAGAAGCGCCTTATGTGGTGGCTGGTTCCATGCAACGCCATCAACAGACAGCGCAATTATCACTGGACAAATGTTTTCCGGAAAGTGAGATTCTGACCGATAGTGCCTGGAATGAATTTAATCATCAGCAGGTATTCGCCCGTTATGAGCCGCGCTTTAATCAGCCTGAATTGCTGAAACAGGATGTATCAGAACATGAAAATCCACGGGATTATCTGAGCAAGATTTTTAGCGGTGCAATTGCACGCTGGACTGGCGATGATTATCACCATGAATATGATGAATCTTGGCCAAGTTTCAAAGCACGCGTGGAAAGCGGCTTAGAAAATCTGTGTGACCAGTTGTCCAAAAGCCGACCACGCTATGCAGTAGTTTATACCTCAGGTGGGGTGATTTCTGTGGCAGTGGGTAAAATTCTAGGGCTGAGCCCGGAGAAAACCTTTGCCCTAAACTGGGCGATTACAAATACCAGTATCACGACACTGCGTCTGGTGGGTAATGAACCGCAACTACTCAGTTTAAATGAACATCATTTTATCAAGGCACAGCGTCCAGACTTATTGACCTGGATTTAAAACCTAATACGCTAGAAAAATAAAGGAATAGGGTAAATACATGGCTAAAACAATTTTAATTACCGGTGCAAGTTCAGGGATCGGCGCCGGTATGGCACGTGAATTTGCGAAAAAAGGCTATAACCTGGCGATTTGTGCACGTCGTTTGGAGCGTCTGGAAATCTTAAAGCAGGAACTGGAAAGCCAATATGGCATCAAAGTCATTGCCAAAACACTAGATGTCACCGATTACGATCAAGTGTTTGAAGTGTTTCGTGCTTTTAAAGAAGACTTTGGCACCATTGACCGAGTTATTGTGAATGCTGGTGTCGGTGAGGGCCGCCGGATTGGTAAAGGTAATTTTGCTATCAATAAAGCCACGGTTGAAACCAACTTTATTTCGGCATTAGCACAATGTGAAGCTGCAGTTGAAATCTTCCGTGCACAAAACTCTGGCCATCTGGTGATGATTTCATCTATGAGTGCAATGCGCGGTATGCCAAAACATTTAACGGCTTATGGTGCAAGTAAGGCCGGCGTGGCTCATTTAGCGGAAGGCATTCGAGCTGAATTGATCGGTACGCCAATAAAAGTGACCACCATTTTCCCAGGATATATTCGTACTGAAATTAATGAAGGGGCAAAAAAGCTACCTTTTGAAGTAGATGAAAAAACTGGTTCGCGTTTATTGGCAGCAGAAATTGAAAAAGCACCAGTTAAGGCTTATGTGCCGAAATGGCCTTGGTTGCCACTCGGTCTAGCCATGAAAGTATTACCACTTAAACTGGTGAACAAGTTAGGTTAAAAGCGCTCTTAGATCTATAAAAAGAGAAGCTAGAGCGCTTCTCTTTTTATTTTTTATGACAAACTGAGAAAAATTTCTGAATCAGTATTTTTTTCTAAAAAATGTATAGCTTGAATTTACAAAAAAGCGAAATTTTATAAATCCTAATATATTGATTATTAAAATAAAGTTTTAAATTATCAAAAATTATATTTTTATTTTATTGATGAATTTGCAATTAAATCAATTACTTTTAAATTTTCGTTTCATGAGAAAGACCATCTTTTACTTTTCCTAATTTTCGCCAATTTTAAGAACTTTTCCAAACTGTCCAAAACTTAGACATACTCACTCTAAAAGTGGAAAGATAACTTCTCTTTTTTAGAATTTCCTTTAATGTACAACCGTTCAGAAATTAAAGGTTGTCCATATGTCTACATCTGCGGATATGACTGACCAGCAGCGAATCTCCAAGGTCAGAAGTATCGTTACCCAGGCCGGGGAAGAGGTGCGTGCTCGTTATCCCATACTCAAACATCAGAACTTTATAGGTGCGAGTATTTTAGGCTTTGCCTGGGCAGGCATGATTGCATGCGCGGTAGCATATGGAACAGGTTATCTCTCAGCATGGTTTACCATTCCCTTGATTGCGATTTTTGCATCATTGACCCATGAATTGGAACATGACCTGATTCATTATATGTATTTCAAAAAAACACCTTGGGCACATCATCTGATGCTGGCACTGGTCTGGTTGGCACGTCCAAACACCATCAGTCCGTGGGCACGTCGTCGTTTACATTTGCATCATCATAAATATTCAGGCACTGAACATGACCTGGAAGAACGTGGCATCAGTAATGGTATGCCTTGGGGGCATTCGCCGAATTCTGGTGATTAGTGACCAGTTGATGTCAGTGTATCTGCGTCCATTTCAGATGATTAAAATGATTCATCTTTTCCTGGAAAAACAGCCTGAAAAAGAACGTAAAATTGCCATGATTTCTCAGCTATTTGGCTTTTTACCTCTCAGCATTATTTACTATGGATTGTGCTACCTGTTTGTGGTCTTTCATGGTTTAAATGCAGTTTCACCGCTATTCGGTTATGAGATGCTCTGGTCGCAAGGCATTGTCGACGCGATGCCGATTGTAAATCTGCTGGCAGTCATCTGGGTGATTCCGAACTTTATCCGTTCTTTTAGCTTGCAGTTTGTCAGCTCAAATATGCATTACTATGGCGATATTGATCCACGTGATGTGATCAAACAAACCCAAGTGCTCAATCCATGGTGGATGGTTCCGTTCCAGTTATTCTGCTGTAATTTCGGTTCGACCCATGCGATTCATCATTTTGTGGTCAAAGAGCCATTTTATATCCGTCAACTGACGTCCAAAACGGCGCATAAAGTAATGAAAGAAGTGGGCGTGCGTTTTAATGATGTGGGAACTTTTAAGCGTATGAATCGCTGGAATGACTATAAAATCTAAGCTTTGATTGTCATAAAAATCCCGTTTTTAAGCGGGATTTTTTATATTTATCCTTGATGTTTTACCCAATGGCAAGATGTATAAGCCTGTATTTTGCAAGAATCCTATCTTAGTTAAATTTAGGTGAACATTCATTTAAAATGACTGTTGAGGAAATAGTTCAAAAGAATAAACTCAGGTAAAATTAAGTATATCCCTATATAAATTAGCCCGCTATGTTGCTGAAAGCCGCCACCATTGCCTTGATTCCTGCACTTGTCATTCAGGGTAATCGTGTCAAGAAAAATACCCTAAGACTGCCGGAACCTGAAGGTGCACGTGAAGGTCAAACCGGAACCGGCAACAAACTGTCTCTGCTCATTTTAGGGGATTCGGCAGCAGCAGGTGTAGGAGTAGAACATCAGGATGACGCATTACTGGGTGCAATTCTGCATGAACTGAAAGATGACTTTGAAATTGACTGGAAATTACAGGCCAAAACAGGCGATACCAGCTCAAAAGTAATTCATGCTTTGGACCAAATAGAAGTCCAGCACTATGATGTAATCGTCACGTCGGTTGGCGTCAATGATGTGACCAAACTGATACCTGTCGAGGTTTGGATTCAGAAGCAGGAACAGCTTTATAGTAAAATTCAGCAAAAATTTAGTCCGAAACTGATCATTGCTGCCGGTGTGCCGCCAATGAATATGTTTCCGGCGCTACCGAATCCTTTAGCCTGGCTATTTGGCCAGTATGCTAAACAGATGAACCAGCAACTAGAAAATTTTGTGAATCAGCAAGTGAATATGCAATGGATTGAATACGATATTGAGAAGTATCGTGCCATGAATTTACAAATGGCTGCAGATGGTTTTCATCCGAGTAAGGAAGTTTATACACTTTGGGGACAAGAAGTAGCTGGCAAGATTCGGAAGACCTTCTAAAATAGTTGAAATCTCTCAATTTAGTTAATTCTATGTCTGATATTGAAACGCATCCGCTACCGCCATTTTTACCGCCCAATGCCAAATTACTGATGTTGGGTAGTTTTCCGCCACCTGCCACACGCTGGAAAATGAACTTTTATTATCCAAACTATCAAAATGATATGTGGCGGATTTTTGGACTGATTTTCTTTGAAAATAAAGATTACTTTTTAGATCTACCCAATAAAAAATTTCAGGAACAATTGATCCGGGAGTTTTTAACAGAAACGGGGATTGCGATTTTTGATAGTGGCTATCAGATCCGGCGTTTAAAGGGCAATGCTTCAGACAAATTTTTGGAAATTGTAGTACCTACCAATATTGAGCAACTACTCAGCCAAATGCCGCAGTGCAATCATATTATGACCACAGGCGACAAGGCCACAGACACCATGATGCTGTCCATGCCTGAAGGGACTTTAAAGCCGAGTATTGGTCAACCTAGCCAGGCCCATTTTGTCGGACGTGATCTGTATTTATATCGCATGCCTTCATCTTCTCGAGCCTATCCGATTTCTCTGGAGAAAAAAGCCGAAAGTTACCGGACGATGTTTGAACATGTGGGTCTGGTTTAATATTTAATCCAATAATCAGATGAAAAAATAGTTAAAGAAGTTTCTGGGCTGCAGATAAGAAATGAACTTACTATTTGTAAGTTTTTGGTTGTATTTATTCACATATTTGGATATTCGACCCAGCGATAGCTATTGATCTTAATCTCCCGGACATGATGAAAGCTGGACCAGATTAACTGGCTACCTTTGGTCCATTTTAAAGCTCGAATACGCGAATCCACCTGCTGTATTTCCTCAGGTGAGGCCGGACGTAAAGGCTCAATTTCTGCATATAAGCGTACTCCTGGATAACGCTTAAATTTACCTTTAAGCAACGCATGAAACCAAAACATTTTGCTACTGTTCACAGCCTGTATGCAGGCCATCGGCTGATGCTGTAAATTTTCAGAAAAAGTAGTGGAATAAGTATCAAAAAAGAAACCCGTACTGGTCTTTTTGTTGAGGAATACGGTTCCGATCGGAGTAATACTAGGAAAGCCTTTGGAGTTGACTGTTGCAATAGAGCAATGCATGGCGGCCCGTTGTGCATCAGCGACCACCTGGCGAATCTGTTGCCATTCATTATCAGAAATCATGCCTTGATTCTCTTATTATTTTTATAAATTTTATAACAAGTTACCCAGCTCGGCATTGCCTGAAAAAACTGAAGCTACGGCAGTTTGATCAATCTAAATCGTTATTCAGATTATAAAAAAGAGCCCCATAGGCTCTTTAAAAAATGCAAAACTCGGCGATTAGCCATCGTATTCGACATAATCCCATAAGTTTAAACGTGCTTTAATTTCCTGACGGATCTCGGGCAAGATCGGCAAAAGAGTGCCATCAATCCATAAGCTCAATGCTTGGGCAGAGAGTACTTGCTGCAGTTCATCGACCAGTTGTGCACCTTTCAACATAATACCGGTCTCATCAGTGGCTTCGGTTTCTACACCTTTAAATAAAACCTGTAATTCATAACCGCTATCCTGAATCAGCCATTCCAGTTCAAGTTGAATATTTTCACTGGATTTCAAAACTACCTGTCCCTCGACCGTATCGGAGTCGGACAGACAGTCATGTTCCACCCGAATTTTGGCCAAATACCATTCTTGCTGGGATAAATCATGGAGAGTTTTTACAGGCGTCAGAATATCACTGAACTTAAACTGACGGCTTAAATCAAAAAATTGCATGGGAGTGGAGGGCGAACAATCGCAAAATACGAGAAAAGTGTAATTCTAAAGTAAGCGCAATCGACTGTAAAACCTTTTAAAAGATGATCGGACTAAGTTAGGTTAATCGGCTATTCTCGAAATACGGGCTTTTCATAGCATGTAATTTTAAGGTCACTCCAATGTCATTACATTAACCATTCACCGGGAAATTTCGTCACCAGATTCATCATAAAACGCTGGAATTTTGTAGTTTCCGGATCATGTGAATGTTGAATGCTACGGCCATCTTTTTGATGTTCCAGCCAAATCATTTCATTTTTTTCGTTCAGTTTAAGTTGATAAGCCACGCGTGGTAAGTACTGATCCATCGCACTGGTGATTTCCTTCTGAAAATCTTCCGATTCAATGACCAGACCGACTTCGGTATTCAGATAGGCTGAACGCGGATCAAAATTAAATGAACCGACAAACACCATGCCATCCAGATCAAAAAATTTGGCATGCAAACTGGAGCTATTTTTGTTTTTAGCCGGGATGATGTCTCCAGTCATAATTTCATACCAGGTCCGTTCCGGACGGACAATGTAGGGTTTAAATTCCCAGAGTTCGATGCCACTTTTCAATAATTGCTGACGATATTGCTGATAATAGGCATGCACCGCAGCCACATCATTGGCCTGAAAAGAGTTGGTCAGGATTCTGATTTTCACACCTTGTTGCGCACGGCGGGTTAAATAGTCGGCCCCTTTTTGCGTGGGAATAAAGTACGAGGACACCAGTTCCAGATGTTTTTTTGGCTCACCCATCAGTTCGAGCATATGGGTATAAATATAATCGCCATTTTTGGCATGGGGGCGTGCTTTTGCGGGACTATCCGCAACAAAATAAGCCGGCGCCCAGTGAATGGGTTGTTTTTTTAAGTGTTGTTCGACTTGTTTCTCGGCAATGCCCACCCGGCGTTTGAGTTCAGTTTCGTCAACATCTTCTCGTTCAAATTCAGTTCTGAGCCTTTTAAGCATTTCAGGATGGCCGGCATCATTCAAGATCTGTCGAACGTCATAACTCAGATCATCATTCCAGAAGTTAATAAAGGTCTGATTGGCATCTGTTACGCTTTGCCCTGCGAAGAATATATCCACATCGGTGAATTGAAAATCTTCACTGGCATCAAAATATTCACTACTGATATTGCGGCCGCCGGTCACGGCTGCAGTGCCATCCGCAATGATTAATTTATTGTGCATGCGATGATTAACCTTTTTCATCCGGAAGCCATAATCTAGCGCACGTAAATGACGAAATTTATAGGGATTAAAAATCCGGACTTCAAAATTTGGATGCTGGCTTAAAGCAAGAAGCTTGTCATCAAGCTGGGTGCCATTTTGATCATCAATCTGGACCCGAACTTTGACACCGCGATCGGCGGCTTTGAGTAATTGGGACAAGATCATATTGCCAATATAATCATCCTTCCAGATATAATATTGTAGATCCAGATGATATTTGGCTTTGTTAATCAGGTGCAGGCGTGCTGCCATACTCATAAAGCCATCATAGAGCGGCAAGAAAGCCGTTTTACCGCTATTAATCTGTTGTTTTGAAAGTTGATTGTCGATCCAGTGCGCAGGTCGAACCGGCGTGATTTTCGCTTCTTCAGCAGTGTTGGGAGCCAGTTCACAGCCAGAAAGCATGATGCTAAAAGTAAAAATGCTCAAACATACAAAGGGCGAAGGTTTAGTCATTGATGTTCCATTAATTATAGGATCTTTTATTCCTTATCTGGTGATGTTAATAGTTGAATCTCCGAATAGAAAGAGGTTACTGTTAGTCATCTGTAAATCAGCAAAAAAAGACAGTTTTACATGAAATCACGTGCAGCAGTTGCGTTTGGTCCAGGCCAGCCATTAGAAATTGTAGAAGTGGATGTTGCTCCACCAAAAGCAGGTGAAGTACTGGTAAAAATTAGCCATACAGGCGTGTGTCATACCAATGCATTTACCTTGTCTAGTGAAGATCCTGAAGGTGTATTTCCTGCAATTTTGGGTCATGAAGGTGCGGGTGTGGTCGTTGAAGTAGGTGAAGGGGTCACCAGCCTGAAACCGGGCGATCACGTGATTCCGCTTTATACTGCTGAGTGTGGCGAATGCTTGTTCTGTAAATCAGGTAAGACCAACCTGTGTGTTGCTGTGCGTGCGACCCAGGGTAAAGGTGTCATGCCAGATGGTACGACCCGTTTCTCTTATAATGGCGAGCCGATCTATCACTATATGGGTTGTTCAACTTTTTCTGAATATACCGTGGTAGCTGAAGTTTCTCTGGCAAAAATTAATCCTGAAGCCAACCATGAGCATGTTTGCCTGCTTGGTTGTGGGGTGACTACCGGTATTGGTGCGGTGCATAACACCGCTAAAGTTCAGGAAGGTGACAGTGTTGCAGTATTTGGTTTAGGTGGTATCGGTCTTGCTGTAGTACAAGGCGCACGTCAGGCCAAAGCCGGCCGTATCATTGTGATTGATACCAATCCGGATAAATTTGAACTGGCGAAACAGTTTGGTGCAACAGATTTCCTGAATCCAAAAGACTATGATCAGCCGATCCAGCAAGTGATCGTCGAAATGACTGGTTGGGGGGTAGACCATTCATTCGAATGTATCGGTAATGTAGATGTAATGCGTTCAGCACTAGAATGTGCGCATCGTGGCTGGGGTCAGTCGGTAATTATTGGTGTAGCCGGAGCAGGTAAAGAAATTTCAACCCGTCTATTCCAGTTAGTCACAGGTCGTAAATGGATGGGTACTGCTTTTGGTGGGGTGAAAGGTCGTTCACAATTACCGGGAATGGTAGAGCAATCCATGAAAGGTGAAATTCAGCTGGAACCTTTTGTGACTCATACCATGCCATTAGGTCAGATCAATGAAGCTTTTGACCTAATGCATGAAGGCAAGTCGATCCGTACAGTCATTCATTTTGACTAAGCTGTTTTAATCTAAAAAAGACCGGTATTAAACCGGTCTTTTTTATGCGGCTTTCACTTGATTCAGGATACATTAGTGCATGAAAGCCTCACAGAGAGTCACTGAAACAACACACGCCTGCTAATGTCATTACATGCCAGATGCTTATATTAAATAGGACGTATGAAGATACGTGCTAAAACCATTTTAAAGAATAAGGATAAGCTCTATGTCGAATGATAATTTTGATCGTGATGTAATTAATAATGCGCCTAAAGATGTCCGCGATGATTTAAATGCTGATCCAATTACGGGTGAACCTGGCGCACATCCTGTAGGTACAGGTGTAGGTGCTGCAGGTGGCGCAGCGGCAGGTGCAGCCATTGGTGCTGCAGGCGGTCCAGTCGGTGTCGCTGTTGGTGGTGTAGTCGGTGCTGTTGTTGGTGGTCTGGCAGGTAAAGGTGTAGGCGAAGCTATAAATCCAACAGAAGAGCAAGCTTACTGGCGTGATAATTCGATCAATACGCCATACTATTCAGATGCCCGTACTAGCTATAGCGATCTGGATTATGACCGTGATTATGATACGGCCTACCGAGTCGGTTATGAAAACCGTGGCAGCTATGATGCCCATACCCGTTTTGAAGACGTAGAACCTGATTTGAGACTGAAATGGGAACAAATGAAAGGCGAATCACGTTTAAACTGGGAACAGGCTAAATTTGCAGTGCGTGATGCCTGGAATCGTGTTTCACGTTAATTTTTAATCTTTGGATTAAACTGAAGTTTCTTTGGTAAAATCTGCAATAGGTTTGTGGGTTTTACCAATTTTAGTGATACATCTCACGGTTTGATGAATTAATAAATAAAAGTAGAAAAGTTAATAAATATTTTTTTATATTTAATGCTTGTCAAATGATCACAGAGCGCGTATTTTAATTTCAGAATCACATTTTATGAAAGACATAACATGTTAAAGCAGCCTATCATTTCAAACGCATATTTTTATTTCTGGCAGTTTAGCTAATTGCCTGAATGCGTTTGGGCAATGAAAAGGTTGCCCACCAGTTTATACCTGATCGGCAACCCTGATCAGGTTTTTTTATGCCTTTCATTTTTTACAATATTTTGGAGACAGCCATGACAAACTTTAACTATTCATACTTTAACAACTTTTATTGGTCTTATTTTAGTCAGCTAATGACACTCACAACACCTTCGATTAGACCCATAACGCTCAAATAAAAGTTTGGACTGATTGCCAGTCCCAGGATTAAAGTCATGAATATCCCAAATACATCACAACAACATCATGCTGAAAGCATTTTAATTTTACCTCAGCAGCTTAAGCAGCAATTGCCACTGTCTCCGCAATTGGCCAGCCAAGTCGCTGAACATCGTCAAACCATTCAAAATATATTAGAAGGCAAGGATCATCGTTTGATGGTGGTCACCGGCCCATGTTCCATTCATGATGAAGCCTCCGCGCTAGACTATGCAGAAAAATTAAAACAGCTTCAGTCACAGGTATCTGATCAGATTTTCCTAGTGATGCGTGCTTATATCGAAAAACCACGGACTACGGTAGGCTGGAAAGGTTTCCTTTACGATCCAAATCTGGATGGTTCATCCAATATGCAATTGGGCTTGGAAAAATCCCGTAACCTATACCTCAAAATTATTGCAATGGGTCTCCCGATTGCCTCTGAAATCCTTAGCCCGATGGCAACAGCTTATTTCGATGACTTACTAGCTTGGGGTGCGATTGGCGCACGTACCAGCGAATCGCAAATTCATCGCGAAATTTCCAGCCATATGCCATATAGCATTGGTTTCAAAAATGGTACTGACGGTTCGATTCAAATTGCTCTGGATGCCATTCAGTCTGCCTCTCATCCGCATCAATTCCTGGGAATGAGCCAATCCGGTTTGCCATGCATTTTACACTCGCAAGGTAATCCTAAAGCACATTTGATTTTACGTGGCTCGAATAGCGGACCAAATTATCAATTGTCAGAAATTGAGAAAATCCGCGCCAAACATCAGATCGACTTACCCGCATTGGTGATTGACTGTAGTCATGGCAATAGCTCAAAAAATCCGATGCTGCAGCCTGAAGTACTGGAGCAGATCGTGGCAGAACGCTTACAGACCAATGTTCGTGGTGTAATGCTAGAAAGTCATCTTGTTGACGGGAATCAAAAAATTTCTGAGCAAATGACTTATGGTCAGTCAGTCACTGATGGATGTCTGGGCTGGAAAAAAACCGAACAACTATTGTTAAATATGACTGACTCACTACGAATTGAAGGTTTGAAGCGTAGTGCTTAAAACTGAATGATGTCTTTCCTCAATTGATTGGGGAAAGACAGAATCGGATGAAGCTGATCAGTGCATCTCCCAGATGCTTAAATCAGCTCATCAGAGCGTTTGAAAATAAAAATAATGATTAGAACGATTTTATAAATTGAATAAAATAATTAAATTAAAAAATAAACAATAACAATAATTTATTAGAGATCTTGCTCCAGCTCATTCTATACGGCTGACCAGTCATGATCTCAGGAATCTCGATATGTATACAACCGAATTGCTCGATGAAGCACGTAAATTTATGCACCATATGCTAAGCGTAATACGGACTCCAATAATGAACTGCGCTTGCAAATCAAATTGAAAAGTAATCGTCTTAACCCAGTTTTGCAGGCGGAAAGTACTCAAATATCTATGCTTGAGCAGTCTAGATCACGCACACTTTCTACCGATTAATACTGAGGATCTGGGCAACGCATAATTTGGCTAAAAACGTATGGCCAATGTCACTTTTAATGTTAGGTGGCATAATCAATGCCAGAGTCTGAAAGCGGATATTTCTATTTTGGACTTACAAGGGTTGTTATTCACCAATTAAAATGTCTATGCGATAAACCATTTAAAATGTCCTGTTTTTAACCACAAGAGTCAAGCACAGGATTTAACTTTCTTTGTTCAATAACAGCTTTCTGAGCTTTACGACTCGGCATACTTTTCTTGAGACGGGAACGTTTATTCTGTTTTTCCAACTCTTCATGCTGTTGCTGAATATGTGCCAGAACTGTACCTAACCGTTTATTCTCAACGATCTCATTCTGCTGTAGCCCAGCTAATTTATTGAAAATGCTGTAGTTGAGCTTTCGTCCCTCGTGCATGAGGGCCACAGTCCCATCCGGGTACTCCAGAAATGAAATATATTGCCCAACAAGCTTATGATTCAGCTCTGTCGGTTCAAGCAGATAAATACATTTGTCATAGGTCAGGGTCAGATTCTTGGTGACCTTACGCGGTTCCTGCCAGGTAAAAATATCATCCAGTTCAAGATGAGATTCGGTTAATGGCCGATGTAAATTCTTTGAGTTTCGCGCACACTTGGCAAACTTCTGATTGAAATGCTCAATAAAGCAGGGCAGCCAGGCATTTGCCTCGGCAATTGAACAGATACCTTCTAGGCGCATTTCCTTGATCAGGCGATCCTGGAGTGTTCTATTGGCACGTTCCACACGGCCTTTGGCCTGGGGTGAGTTGGCGAAGATAATATCAATATTTAACTCATTCAGAATCCGCCCAAATTGCGTGATCTGGCTATCTTGGCTCGATTTCTGATTCACTCGGAATACCGAGTGTTTATCGCTATAAAACGCTAAAGGCTTGCCGTATTGCTCAATGTAGGCTCGGGTTGAAAGCATATAATCAAAGGTCGTTTCAGCCTCACAAAAGCGCAGATGCAACAGCTTTCCAGTGGCGTCATCGATATAAACCAGCAAGCAGCATTTGGAAGCTCGACCTTCAAACCAGTCATGATATGAGCCATCGATCTGGATCAGCTCACCGAAGCAATCACGGTTGTATCGAGGCTGATATGGACGTTTCAGGCGCTTGGATCGAGGAATCCAGAGGTCATTTGCAGTCATCCAGCGACGAACCGTTTCTACCGGGATATGCAGGCCAAACATGCTGCTGAGCTTCTCATGAGCCAATGTAGGACCAAAGCCAAGTAAATGTTCAGAAATAATGGAAAGACATTCTGATTTTAACAGGACGTCATGGCGACGATGACCCGGTTGACCACGACTGGCATGTGCCATACCTGAGACACCATCTTGATTGAGCTTCTGCAATAACCGGGTAATTTGACGGGTGGAAAGATTCAGGATTTCAGCAGCACGGACCTGGGTAATACGATGATCTCTAACGTCTTGCAGAACTGCAAGACGTTGAATTTCTTTATCAGACATAGTGATCAGCATTTATATTTTATATCCAGTCCATGGTGATAAAAACCATCATAAACCAGACATTTTTATTGGTGAGAATATAGACACTTTAAATGGGTTCTAACAAGGGCCTTTCGTATAATCGCCATTATGTTAAATGGCACTAAGCATATTAATTTTGTCTATATTTACGATTATCAAATATGTTCATAAATATTAATGTAAAGAATACCATGAGGGCATATTGCAAACTAAAAGCAATAGCAGAAATATAAGGATGTGCGAAACTGTTTAAGTAGGTAAGAGTATCGCCTTTGCGCCATTCTTTATATGGTGGGAGAGGCTCATCATTAATAATAAACCAAGTCAGGTTCATTAGGCCTAAAGTAAAACAGAAAAATACAATGCCAAGCCAGCCATTGATAGACTGCTGGTTCTTATTTAATGTTGCATAATGCTGACGTATTTGTCTTACATATTTGGCTGGTAGTGGGTGTCTTAAATAATTAATAACAATAAGCCCAATCACGAAAAAATTACATATTGCAAAATAGTCATTTAGAAACTTATGTTGGCTTGAAATCGAAGAGTCAATTGTGGTCGGAAATAAGCCCTGAAATGAGAAATCAAAACTGACTATGACTAATGCGATTACAGTGGGTACAAGATAAAAATAATAAAATGGTGCTGTAACATCTAAATAATATAAAAAAGCTGATTTTTTTTTCATAGTTTTTGGTGATTTCGTTTAAGTTTTCCTAAAATTAACATAATACACGTTATACGAAATTCTCTATTTTATTTTATATAAATCATATTTTTATAGTCAAATAAAAAGCCTAACTTAGCTGAATCGGGCTTTTTTAATAATTTATTAAGTTCCACGCCTGTTATTTGAGCAAAGTTCCACGATTTAGTTCAATTTTCATAAACATTGTCCTACTTTTCATAATTCGTTATCGCATATGGTAGAACCGAAATTGGTACATAAAAAATAGGGGAGTTGGTAATCATAAGGAAAAAAAATGACACTCTATATGTCGTAAAGGACAAATAATGAATCGTCTGACAGAGTTTTACCATTTAAATGACAATCTTCTTTTTGAGCAGAGTTGCTTTAAAAAAGCATACATATTGCAGGTTAATTTAATTTTTATTGAAGTTCATCACATAAATTTTTAAAAATATTTTCTTTATAAATCAAATATATTTGAGCATATTTATAAAACGCTGCACAATCAAATTAAAATATTTGGCATAAATCTAAGATCAAGGTTTGTGCAGTTGTGCATTTCCGGGGGAAAAGATGTTCACGGCAGAATTGTTGGACGAAGCAAAAAAATTCATGCATCACATGCTGACTAAAGTGGTGGAATATGGCGGTTCAGATTTATTTATTACGGCTGATTTTCCACCGAGTATTAAACATCAAGGCTTAATGAAACCTTTTGGACAGCAGGAACTCACAGCTGAAAAAACCAAGCTGTTTGCCTACAGTCTGATGAATGATAAACAGCGTAAAGAATTTGAAACTGAACTTGAGTGCAATTTTGCCATCACCGTGCCAGGTGTTTCCCGTTTTCGGGTCAATGTGTTTGTACAACAACTTAATGTTGGCATGGTGATTCGTACCATTACTGCAGAAATTCCAAATTTCCAGAAGCTGAAATTACCGGAATCTCTGAAACATGTGATTATGGAAAAACGTGGACTGGTATTGGTAGTCGGAGGAACAGGTTCCGGTAAATCAACTTCACTCGCAGCCATGATTGACTATCGAAATGAAAATTCAGCCGGGCATATCATTACCGTAGAAGATCCGGTTGAATATGTGCACAAGCATAAAAAATCCATGATTACTCATCGTGAAGTCGGAGTGGACTGCCATTCCTGGCATAATGCGCTGAAAAATACCTTGCGTCAGGCACCAGATGTGATTCTGATCGGCGAAATTCGCGATACTGAAACCATGGAACACGCGATTGCTTTTGCTGAAACTGGACATCTGTGTCTGGGAACGCTGCACTCGAACAATGCCAACCAGACTTTGGACCGGATTATCAACTTCTTCCCGGAAGAACGCCGGAACCAGCTATTAATGGATTTGTCATCCAATATGAAGGCGATCATTTCACAGCGTCTGATTCGTACTCAAGATGGTAAAGGCCGTCGTGCAGCGATTGAAATCATGTTAAATACGCCACTGATGTCTGACCTGATTTTGAAAGGTGAATTCCACGAATTGAAAGCGATTATGGCGAAATCGCGTGAACTGGGCATGCAGACCTTTGACCAGGCCTTATTTGACCTGTATAACCAGGGTGAAATTTCTTATGAAGAAGCCTTGCGCAATGCCGATTCTACCAATGAGTTACGCCTGCAGATCAAGCTGAAAAGTAACCGACAGGACAGTACTGCACCAGCTAGTGAAGCAACCCAATTCACCATGATGCAAGATCCAAAAGCGGATGAGAAAGAAGCAGAGAATACTCCGGTGTCAGAATAAACATTTACTCAAAAAATCACAGGCAGAATTTTCTGCCTGTTTTTATTTATCTTATTTATTATTCAATCCATAAAACTAGACGGTTTTACGTTGCACCACCAGCTTAAAATAAATAATACTGCTTAAGGTTAAAATACCGCATAGCATAAAAGCAAACTGATAACTGTAAGCTGCAATGATGGCACCAATCAGCAGTGAACCGATGGCAATCCCCAGATCATAAAAAGTATAAAAAGTTGAGGTTGCATAGCCAATTCGATGCTTGGGCGCACGTTGAATCGCCAAGGTTTGAATACACGGTTGCACACTGCCAAAGCCCACGCCAACCATGACTGCAGCCAGCATGAATCCCCATAAGGTCTGAATCTGGCTAAGTAAAAATAAACCCAAACTAAAAGCCATCAAGGCCGGATAAATCACATACTGCGGACCTTTACGATCATAAATTTTTCCGGTGATCGGCCGTAAGCTCATCATGGAAATGGCGAAAACCACAAAGAATAAACCCGCATAAGCCATTAAATCCTTGCTGGCTGCAAATGGCGCGATAAAGGACATGATGCTCGCATAAGAAAAAGAAATCAGCATAGCCAGTACCGCGACAGGCAGCACTTTCTTTTCCACAAAATCATTCAGCTCAAGCGATGTTTTCTTGTTGGTATTTTCGATGATTTTTTCAGGCTCTTTGACCGGAATCAAAAAACAGAAGGCAAATCCAATAAAAACCAAGACGATCAATAGCATACTGACCTGAAAATAAGACCAGTATTCCATCAGGCTTAGACCTATTAACGGACCTAAGACAATCCCCAGATTAACCGACATGACAAAATAGCCCATGCCTTCGCCTTTACGCTGCTCCGGAATAAACTGGTTCACCACAAGCACACAAACTGTAGTCAAGATACTGAACCAGATGCCGTGTAAGAAACGGATGATAAACAGAATCGTGAGCTGATCTGCCAACAGATAAGTAAGTGAAAATAAGCTAAAGAACACTTCAGAAATAATCAGGGTTTTACGCACCCCGAATTTTTCGATAATTAAACCGCTAAAAGGTCGCACTGCAATGGCAGACACCATAAACAAGGTCATGGCCAGACCTGCCTGAGTCAGGTTGCCGCCTAATTCTTTTAAGATGTATATTGGCAAAATTGTGGTTTGTGCAAAATAGAAAATAAATAAAAATAGGTTGTTGGCCAAACAAAGCACAAATGACTTGGTCCATAGTGGCGCTGCAATGGCGTTCATGATTTTCCTAAAATGATATGCTGTAAGACGCTGGGCTCAGCATGGGAAATTATTGTTATAAATAAGCGCGAGCTATCTAGGAGCGAAGGAGATATGAGCAAGACTTTAAGAAAAATAAGTGAAAAATACAATGATATTTCATGATAAATGCATGAAATTTAATTTGAACTAGGAAATGCAACGCTTGATCTTTAATAAAAAAATCAGCCCGGAGGCTGATTTTTTTAAAGTTAAAATGGCTTAGAGGCCAGCTTCATATTCTGTATTGGAAAGCAGCTTTTCGACATCTGCCATATTGTCTGGCTTGATTTTATAGATCCAGCCTTTGCCGTATGGGTCATCATTAATAAAATCAGGATCATCTTCAAGATCAGGATTGATTTCAACCACTACACCAGACACCGGCGCATGAATATCAGAAGCTGTTTTTACTGATTCAACCACGCCAGCTTGTTCGCCTGCAGTGATATGTGAAGCAAGATCTGGTGCTTCGACATAAACCAAATCACCTAACGCATCCTGTGCATGGTCGGAAATACCGGTCACAACAAGATCACCCTCAATGCGCGCCCATTCATGTGTACTTGCGTACTTTAATTCTGCAGGATGATTCATTGATAACTCCTTAAAAATCTTAAGATCATTTTTGACATGTTTTATACATTCTTTTTAAGCAAAACAAAAGGCTTATACTCCCTTATAAATAAGGATCTTTGCGCCAGTTGCTCGGGCTGCGACCACTCCAGCGTTTAAACGCCCGGCTAAAATTGGCCACATCACTATAACCCAGTTCATCGGCAATCTGTTCCAGGGTAAAATCTGTCCGGGATAATAACGAGGTGGCATGCCGGTAACGCACTTCATCGACCAGGGTAGAAAAGGAGGTGCCTTCGGCGGCGAGTTGACGTTTTAAGGTGCGGTCAGACATGTGCAAGCGATCCGCCACACTTTCAATACTGAGATAGTGTTGCTCAGCATGGGTCAATATATCCCGGACACGCATGGCAATCCGGTGCCGTTCACCCAAGGCAGAAAGTTCTGTTTCACACTGGTTAATTGCAATCTGGCTGGCAATTGGATCGGCATGTACCAGCTTGTTCATCAGATAGCTTTTATCAAAACTCAGAATTAAATGCGGCTGTTCAAAGCGGAACTGATGGGTAGGGAACTTCGCCATAAAGCGTTCGAAACCTTCAGGCTTCTTAAAATCGAAGTCGATTTCTCCCGTTGCATCGTTAATGCCTGTAATCGCTTTGGCCATACTGATCAGACCAATCATTAAAGCAATTGAAATTTCGGTGCGCAGAGGTTCAAGCTGAATATCGGTTTGCAACTGCACCGTGGCTTTGGCGTCAAAGGTTGAGAAAAATAATTGCAGGAAGGGTAAACGGAGTTGAATAAATCGGTTCGCCAGTACCAGCGCATCGGTAATATTATTCGCCGTCATAATGGCATAGCCAATAAAGCCATGAATCGAGATCCGCATCTGTGTGCCAAGATGATAGCCCAAGGTCGGCTCTCCGGTCAGTTTCAGGGCATATTTGACCAGTTCATTGGCGACAGGAGTTGGAATACGAAAATCAGGATCTGCCAACTGTTCACTGGTCAGGCCAAAAGGTTGGAAAAGCGACTCATTGTTATAACCCCAGCGGGAAATGACATCGAGAAGCAGGAGACCGTAAACACCTGGAATTCCTTGGTCTTGGCGTGGAGCAATTGTTTTCATGCGCGATCCGTTGCACTCATTCAAATTTTTTTATTTATAAATAGATATTGGCATGAAGCCACCAAATTTTTCATTAAAATTGTTGGACAAAATTTTGGCGATTGTGATTCTGCCACTGGCAGATTAGCCTGAATTCAGCATTAAAATCAATTTAAACCACATAATTTTATTGATGAAATTAAAATTATTTTATTGAATAAGTCGCATCCCAGCATCTGTTTGCTCAGGACAGGACGATTGGTCTAGTTTTATTAATCATTGAACAGGACTTCTTCAGAGAGCTTTCAGAACTAGAGAGAGATGTCATTTCATAAGATACCAGATAGATGGCAACTTGCTGTTCATCTGTAGAGAAAATTTTACAAAGAAAGGTCTGGGCAAAGTTTTCCTTTTTCCAGACCTGTTTAATATTAAGGACGAGCAAATCATTAGAAGTTTTGAAATCTTCTAGAGATCATATTATTCATGATCTTTTGATGCTTTGACCTGTTGCTGAATCAGCATGCCACCAGTTTGACGCTGCCAAAGTTGGGCATAGATGCCATTTAATGCCACCAGTTCATCATGCGTGCCTTGCTCGGCGATTCGACCTTGATCCAGTACAATCAGACGATCCATCTGGGCAATGGTAGACAGGCGATGAGCAATGGCAATCACGGTTTTACCTTGCATCAAGTCGTCCAGACTGTTTTGAATTGCTGCTTCGACTTCAGAATCCAGCGCACTGGTCGCTTCATCCAGAATCAGAATTGGGGCATCTTTCAGGAACACACGAGCAATGGCAATCCGCTGACGCTGCCCCCCGGAAAGTTTCACGCCACGTTCACCCACATAAGCTTCATAGCCTTTTTTGCCACGCAAATCGGTCAGATTGGGAATAAACTCTTCCGCTTTGGCTTTACGCACAGCTTCAAACATTTCTTCATCAGTCGCATCTGGACGACCATATTTAATGTTTTCCGCGACAGTGCGATGTAGCAGTGAAGTATCTTGAGTCACTAATGCAATATTCTTGCGCAAACTGTCCTGAGTCACATCGTCAATATCCTGACCATCAATCAAGATACGACCCTGGTTAATATGATAAAAATGCAGCAACAGTTGAATCAGGGTAGATTTCCCTGCACCTGAACGGCCGACAATACCAATTTTTTCACCTGGGCGAATGGTCAGATTAAACTGATCAATCACGTTTTTATCATTATAGGCAAAGCTGACATTTTCGAATTTAATTTCACCGTGATTGAGCTGTAGCTCTTTGGCACCCGGTTTATCTTCAATGGCAATTTTGCGGCCTAAAGTTTTCATACCATCCTGAATGGTACCGACATTTTCAAACAGGGCAGAGGTCTGCCACATCATAAATTCGGCAATACTGTTCAGTTTCAGTACCATTGCTGTAGTTGCAGCAATAATGCCCAGCTCGGCCTGACCTTCCATCCACAACCAGATCGCGGTACCCAGTACGCCGCCATATAACACTACACTCAGCAGCAAAATGCTGATTTCGTATTGAGCACCCAGACGCATCTGTTTATATACCGTTACCATAAATTCCTGCATTGAGGTCTTGGCATACTGACTTTCACGGCCGGCATGAGCAAACAGCTTCACGGTCTGGATATTGGTATAGGCATCCGTAATACGCCCGGTCATGACGGCACGGGCATCCGCCTGGGCATTGGAAATTTTGCTCAAACGTGGAATGAAATAACACGCTGCACAGATAAACAAGGCTAGCCAGACCATCAATGGAATGATCAGCAAGGGTGAAATTGCACCTAAGACAATATTAATCGTGATGAAATAAATCAGCACATACGCCAGCATGTCACCCAGAATGACCCAGAATTCGCGTACTGCCAGAGCCGTTTGCATGACTTTGGCAGATAATCGTCCGGCAAAATCGTTGTGGAAAAAATCCAGGCTTTGTTTCATCAGCAGATTATGAAAGCGCCAGCGTAAACGCATGGGAAAGTTGCTATACAGAATTTGATGCTTAATCAGTGATTGTGCGCTGGCGAAGAAAATATTGGCCAGCAGAACAATACTCAGTAAGGTTAAATTGCTGGCATGTTGCTCCAGAAAAGTATCGGGCTGGCTTTTACTGAGCCAGTTCACCAGCTCACCAATTTTTGAATACAGTAAGGCTTCGAAGCTGGCAGCACCGGCGGTACACAGCACCAGAATCAGTAAATAACGGCGGACTCCATAGGCTGCCTGCCAGACAAATGGAAAAAACTTGGTCGGTAAAGGTTGATTCAGATTTTTGGTGGGATAGGGGTCAACCAGTCTTTCAAGCCATCGAAACATTATCGTACTCTTATCATGCATTTTGCTTTTCGGGAATTATAAAGGATTCTGTTTTTTTAAGCCCGTAATTGGGTGAAATTGCCACAAAATGATTCACTCAATTAAAACTTAGATTATAAAAATTAAACTAAAGCCAGATTTATGCCAGTCAGGATCTAAACAGATGAGGAAATAAAAAAGCCTGAAATGCAGCAGCATCTCAGGCTTGAGATTGGATGACTTGTGTTTAAGTAATAATGGAAGACGGTTGAGTAAATGCTTCCTTTAAATCAAGACCTGAAGGCGCTTGATACACCTTTAAACCAAATTCCGGAATAATCGCCAGCAGATGATCCATGATATCCGACTGGATATTTTCATACTCGACCCAGGCGGTGGTATTGGTGAAGGCATAAATCTCTAACGGTAAACCTTCACTGGTCGGCTGCAATTGGCGCACCATCAGGGAATGATTTTTACTAATGCCCGAATGCTGTTGCAGATAAAATTCCACATAGGCACGGAAAGTTCCCAGATTGGTGAGACGGCGCTGGTTATATTGCGAATGATGGCTCAGTTGCAGGTTAAATTGTTCCAGTTCCTCTGACTTGGTATTTAAGTATTGATCCAACAGAATAAAATTTTTCAGCTTGTTCTGTTCTTCAGCCGACATAAAATGCACGCTGCTTTGATCAATATGAATCGAGCGCTTGATCCGGCGTGCACCGGCTTCCTGCATGCCACGCCAGTTTTTAAAGGTGTCCGTCACCAGTTTGTTGGTCGGAATCGTGGTCACCGTTTTATCAAAGTTCTGTACCGTAATGGTATGTAATGACATATCAATGACATCGCCGTCCGCATTCAGCGAGGGCATTTCGATCCAGTCGCCAATCCGCACCATGTCATAAGATGAAATCTGAACCGACGCCACCAGCGACAAAATGGTATTTTGAAAGACCAGCATCAACACAGCGGCCATGGCACCGAAGCCAGCCAGTAAGGTAAAGACATCTTTTTTCAGGAAAGTGCCGAGAATCATCAGGCCACAGACAATAAAGATAATCAGCTTGACCAGCTGCAAATAGCCTTTAATCGGTTTGTTACGTGACTTGGGATTACGCTGATAGACCAGGTTAAAAATATTCAGTAATTCACCAAGAGCCAGGGCAATCGTCAGGAAAATAAAAGCCTGTGCACCCATTTGCACAAAGGACTCAACCTTGTCAGATAAATGCGGTACCGTGGTGATCCCGTTCATGATCACGACTGCCGGAACAATATTGGCAATCCGGCGAATCACGCTATGCTCAGCAAAAATCTGATTATTTGCAAAAGGCATTCTGGAAATCAGTTGACGTATTCCGCGTACCACAATTTGCTTGGCAAATAGATTGGCAAGAATCGCCAGTAAAATCACAATACTCAGTGAAGATAGCATTTCCAGCCATGGGTACTGATCTGCCCATTCTTGAATATTCCGAATAAAATTCAACTGTTCCAAACGATCTTTCTCTTCAATCAAAAATTTAGATCAAGTTTATAGTTTTGGATCAGATTTTTTAATATTGGATAACCTTTTAAAACATATTTATTGGTGCGAATCATTCAATAAAAGCACCTACAAATAAAAAAACCGGCAACTTTGCGGGTTTCTGATCTTCGATATTTCAGTAATGATATCGCGAGGCTTACCACATCAAATCATCAGGAATAACATAAGCAGCATATGGATCTTCTTCATCGGTGGTTTCTTCATTTTTCTCTGAATTATTCACAATGATAAAGCCCTGCATTTTCGCATTGATACGATCTGCCAGCGCTTTTGGCAAGAAAGCATAGCTGTCATTTTCACGTGCAATGACCAGACTGCCTGCCACCAGCGCATTATAGATTTGCTGGTTTAAATAGACTTTTTTGACTTTACTGTCATCAATAAACTGATACACCGCATCGCCGTCAGTATCACGGATTTTATGTTGGTTAATCATTTGCATGATTGCGGCTTTCAGTTCTTTTTCCTGCAAAGCTGCTTTTTTCTCTAGCTCAATTGCCTGATCTTTGGCCATTTTTTGCTGTTTGTCTTGTTCAATCTTGGCTTTGATTTCAGCCTCGGTACCGTCACCGGTGCGTTTTTCATGCACAGCCTGTTTAGACAGTTTTTTGGCTTTTTTATTGTCGACCAATCCTGCCTTTAACAATTGTGCCTGCAATGCATTTTTAACCATGAGAATGTCCAGATATTAGTCGTGTTGATGTCGATAACGTAAATAAATCACCCAATACGTGAGACTGAGAACCAGACTCAGCACTGCCGGGATCAGGAATGCATTTAATTTTAAATAAGGATATAGCCAGCTGGCAAGAATGCCACCGCTTAAAAAACCGAACAAAATAAGCAGATGCAGAACTACGCGTCGTGATTCTACCTCTAATCCGCGCAAACGGTAGCCCATCGCCAAGCCGAGGTCGGTGAGTACGCCAGATAAATGCGTGGTGCGAATAATGGCGCCTTTATAATGGCTGACCATGGCATTTTGCACGCCCATGGCGACACAGGCCCATAACAAGGCACAGCGCGGGAAATAGGGCAATAATAACCAGCAGATCAAAATAAAAATAGCCACCAGGCTTAAAGGGTAACCATAAAGCTGCCCCAGGCGAAAGTGACTATTTCCAAGAATCAGCCCGCTATAGGATGAACCAATGACATAGCAGAGTGTGACCAGAAAGAGATACAACATCTGTTCTGGTTGCCAGTTCAGCAGGGCCATGGCCAGCATGCTGACATTACCGGTCATATGTGAAACAGACTGGTGCAGTACCGTCACCAGACCCAGGACGTTAATCATGCCGGCATTGACCGCAAGAAAAAACGCCCCTAATTGTACCCAGGTAGGTAAACGCTGTAATGGCATAACAAAATCATTGGCTAAACATATTGATTAATCAATATAAAATCAATTTGATGCGCGGTCTACTGCTGCAGTAAATAAAACATCAGTCGATGAGTTTAGCGCGGTTTCAGTAGAATCCTGTAATACGCTGATCACCATACCAATGGCGACCACTTGCATGGCGATATCCGAAGAGATCCCGAACAGGCCGCATGCAACTGGAATCAGTAACAATGAACCGCCTGCAACACCAGAAGCACCACATGCCGAGACGGTTGCCACCACAGAAAGAATCAGCATGGTACTAAAGTCCACGCTAATGCCCAAGGTATTGACTGCTGCCAAGGCGAGAACCGTAATAGTCACTGATGCACCACCCATATTGATGGTCGCTCCCAGAGGGATGGCAATGCTTGAAGTCGATTCTTTAACACCCAGACGTTTCGCCAAGTCCAGATTGACCGGAATGTTGGCTGCCGAACTACGGGTAAAGAAAGCGGTAATGCCACTTTCGCGCAAACAGGTGAACACCAGTGGATACGGGTTGTTACGCGTCATTAAGGCAACCAGAAGCGGATTAATCACCAGTGCCACAAAAACCATCGTTCCGAGCAACACAGCAAGTAAATGTGCATAACTGGTCAGTGTATCCAGACCAGATTCAGCAAAAGTCACCGCAACCAGACCAAAAATACCCACAGGTGCAAAGCTGATCACTAAACGAATCACATAGTTCACTGCAAAGGCTGCATCATTCAAAAGCGTCTTGGTGCTATCCGATGCATGACGGAAGGCAATACCCAAGGCCACTGCCCAAGCCAGAATACCAATAAAGTTTGCTTCAGCAATCGCAACGACCGGATTGGTAACAAAACTGAGCAGTAAATTCTTCAGGATTTCTACCAGACTGCCAGGTGGCTGTAATTCAGCTTGTGCAGCGATATCCAGAAACAGCGTACTTGGAAATAAGATGCTCGACACCACAGCGCTCAGTGCAGCAAGGAACATACCCACTGCATACATGATCATAATCGGTTTGATGGGGGTGTTGGATTGACCCACCTTAAAATTCGCGATAGAAGCTAAAACTAAAATGAAAACCAGAATCGGTGCAACAGACTTCAAGGCTTTAATAAACAGGTCGCCCAATAGGCTTAATGAGGGAGTAGCTTCGGGAAATACCACAGCCACACCCACACCTAAAATAATGGCGATGATGATTCGAGAGACTAAGCTCATGCGCATAAGGGCAGAAAACATAAGGTTGCCTTGTGAAAATTACGAGGGCTAAATTTGGGAAAAAGTTGCGCTATTTTATACTTAATTTAAACAAGGCTTAAAATATATTTTTATATAAAAACCAAGATATTGATATTATTGATTTATTCTAAAATTAATTGCTTTAAAACATTGCTTATATTGAAGAAAAACTTCTTAAAATGATGAATAAATCACCACTTTTAAAATTGTATTCATGAAATAAATATCAAAGTTAAATAGATAAATTCAAATTATATTTGAAAATTTAAGAAGTTAGAACTTATGACCGGTTGGAATTTCCGGCCATAAGTTCAAGTATCTGCTGTCTTAAATTGTATAATCTTTATGCTGCTCAAAGATCTCTGGCGCCAGGTCCTGAATCGCCTGAAAATGGGTCAGATAAATGCGCCCGCTCAAATGCGTCATCAATTTAGAAGCTTGCAGCTTGTCTATGACCGGACCTTTGACTTCGGCAAAATGCAGACGAATATCCAGTTTGGCCAGTTCCGCATTTAAATCTTCCAGCATTTCCAGGGCACTCAGATCAATCGCACTGATGCTGGAACAGTTGATAATCACATGTTGTAGCTGGTCATTCAGGCTGATCTCATTGATCAGATAACCTTTGAAGCTATTGGCATTCAGAAACGTCAGATTCTCATCAATCCGTAGTGACAGCACCCGGTCGGAGGTACTGACCTGATGCCGCTGAATATTACGAAAATGCTGGGTTCCTTCGACCAGACCGACAACTGCAATATGCGGACGGCTGATTCGCCATACCATCAGCACAAAGGTCGAAACGATCCCAATAATCAAACCAGTGGAAATATCAATCAGGACCACGCCGAGAAAAGTAATCCACATGGCAAGGCCATCTGCCTTGGAATAGCGCCAGGCATCAAAAAATGGCTGAAAATTAACCAGCTTCCAGATGGAAACAATAATCGTCGCGGCCAGAATGGTCAGCGGCAGATCTTCAAAAAATCCGGTAAAGAACAGGCTCACGAAAATAATCAGAATCGAGGATAAAACACCGGCCATAGGTGATTTAGCACCGGCATCGGCATTCACCACCGTCCGCGACAGGCTGCCCGTCACAGGAAAAGCTGAACTCACGCCTGCACTGATATTGGCCAGACCGAGCGCAATCAGTTCCTGATTACTGTTTAAATGACTGCGTTGCTGCAAGGCCGTCGCTTGAGCAATCGATAGTGACTCCACAAAACTGATCATGGCGATCATGCTGGCACCCGGTAATAAGGTCATGACCAGTTCCCAGTTCCAGTGTGGAAAAGACAAGGGTGGAAAACCGGACGGAATTGCACCGACGGTTTTAATGCCCTGAAGCTTTAAATCCAGAAATACAATTGCTGCAATGCCGAGACATACCAGAATCAGGGGCACTGCACGTACCAGAAAATCTGTAGAGCCGATCCGGCTTTGTACAGCCTGAGATTTTAATAACTTGGGTAAATAGATTAGCAGACCGATAGAGAACAGGCCGAAAATCAGGCTCGGCACGTGCAGCAGCGGGAAATATTGCAGCAAACTGCTGACAAACTCCGGAAGGTTATTGGCTTTTAAAGGAAGATCGACCAAAAACTTTAACTGCCCAAACGCAATCAATAAGGCAGAGGCAATAATAAAGCTTTGAATCACGGGATGACTGATCAACTGGATCAGAAAACCAAAACGGAATAATCCCAAAAGCAGGGAAATAATCCCGACCATCAGTGCCAATAAAGTCGCAGCTTCAATATAGACTGGTGAGCCGACTTCAAAAAGTGGATTGAGCGTAGCAAAAGTCATCATGGAAATGATGGCTACCGGGCCAATCGATAAAGTCGAACTCCCACCGAGCAGGGCATAAATGATCATCGGCAGGATGCTCGCATATAAACCCATGATCGGCGGCAATCCTGCCAGCATGGCATAGGCCATCCCTTGAGGCACCAGCATTGCCACCACAATCAGGGCAGCCAGCACATCAGACTTAAATTTGACCGGCGTGTAGTGGCTTAACCATGCCCAGGCAGGCAGTCTATGCAGAAGTTTAGACTTGGAATTTTGCATAAAAAGGTCTAAATCACAAATATAGATATATTATGCACAAATTCTGCTAAGAAGTCTTAGCTGATCTAGATTCTTGATGAATCATGTTTAAAATGAAACATCTGGGTCAGTCGTAGATCATTTAAAAAACTCTATGATCGTGATCTTAGTGGTGTAGAACGACCTCAATAAGAGTTTAAAGAAACTTATCTTGATGACTGAAAAAAGAAAGATTCTTTATTTAGCTGGATTGCCACAATACAATTGATAAAGGGTATTTAAGACCACAATCAAATTTTGATCTTTAATTGAATAATAAATCTGTTTGCCGTCGCGCCGGGTATCTACCACATCGCTTTTGCGCAACATCATGAGCTGCTGGGAAAGTGTCGGCTGTTTAATCTCAGTTATTTCCTCAATTTCTGAAACATTCAGTTCCGCTTGAGACAGATGACATAAAATAAGAAGACGGTCGGTATTGGCCAGAGATTTTAAAATGCCAACGACCTGTTCTGCTGAATCGCGCATAGTCGTGATTTCAAAATCGGTTTTCATTCAATATGTCCATTATAAAGTTACAGCCCGCTAATTATACGGGTCTTAGCCCGTAATACCTTGCTAAAAACAGTTAAGTTTTATGGTTTTTAATGAATTGAATTATCAATTAAAATTATATTTTAAATATTGATAGATAAGATAAATTTATTGCATAGTGCAGAAAGTATTTTAGTTCACATTCGTGCAATGAAGTGCAAGTTTCATCAAACATCTACAAAGCAAAAAAATGCTTGTATGATGTTTAAGCGACTTGAACCAATAACATCAGGGATATCATCATGAGTACAGATTCAGCTTTTCCAACACCGAATAATTTAGGTATAGCGGTTTATAGTAATAATGCAGACGCGATTGGAAATACACCGCTTGTTCGTATTAATCGTGTGATTTCCGCTCCGGCCACGGTACTTGCGAAAATTGAAAGCCGTAATCCGGCATTCTCAGTCAAGTGTCGTATTGGTGCCGCGTTGATTAATGATGCTGAAAAATCTGGCAAGCTCAAATCCGGTATGCATATTGTCGAGCCAACCAGCGGCAATACCGGGATTGCATTGGCTTTTGTTGCGGCAGCCAAAGGTTATGACATTACTTTGACCATGCCTTCAAGCATGAGTATTGAACGCCGTAAGGTGGTGAAAGCATTGGGTGCCAATCTGGTTTTGACTGATCCGGCCAAAGGTATGAAGGGCGCGATTGAAGAGGCAGAACGTTTGCTGAATGAGAACCCTGAACAATATTTCCTGCCACAACAGTTTGAAAATCCGGCCAACCCTAAAATTCATGAAGAAACCACGGGCCCAGAAATCTGGGAAGCGACTGCGGGCAATGTCGATATTCTGGTCGCAGGTGTCGGAACGGGTGGAACCATTACCGGTATTTCACGCTACTTTGAAAAAGTGAAAAACAAGCCTTTATATTCTGTGGCGGTGGAACCTGCTGAGTCTGCAATTATTGGTCAGGCCAAACGCGGTGAAGACATTACACCTGGACCACACAAAATTCAGGGGATCGGTGCCAACTTCATTCCAGGCAATTTGGACCTAGACCTCGTTGATGAAGTGATTGCCATTCATAGTGCAGATGCAGTCGAGTGGGCACGTAAAACAGCAGCTCAGGAAGGTATCCTGGTCGGTATTTCAAGTGGCGCGGCTATGGCAGCAGCGGCACAATTGGCGGCTCGCCCTGAAAATGCCGGTAAAAATATTGTGGTGATTTTGCCAGATGGTGGTGAACGTTACCTGTCTTCGATCCTGTTTGAAGATATTTCTGCTGAATAACATTGATGCATTTTATATTTTAAACACTGTTAGACAAGCCCGAAGTCATCTTCGGGCTTTTTATTGGGTAGTTTTAAATCGCAGCAGGACGCTGCATTATTTTTAAAATAGTCAGATGAAGGACTTGACCTTACCATGATGGGAATGTTTAAGCTATAACATCAACAGTGAGTTGAGGCATGGAGATGGGCATGGTAGAACAAGACAGCAACCGCTTATATGAGCAGCAGGTGCAGATTGGCGGTATGACCTGTGCCTCCTGTGTCGCTCGGGTGGAAAAAGCCTTGAAAAAAATTGAAGGCGTGGTCGAGGCGTCTGTCAATCTATCGACTGAAAAAGCTTTTATTAAAAGCCAGCAGCCGATTGCTGCCGCTGCGCTGGTTCAAGCAATTGAAAAATCCGGTTTCGATGTACCGACGCAACAGTTTGATTTGAACATTGAAGGCATGACCTGTGCATCCTGTGTGGCTCGCGTAGAAAAAGCCCTAAAAAAAGTGGAGGGCGTGCTGGATGCACAAGTGAATCTGGCCACTGAAACTGCCTGGGTGAAGGCCTCGCATGCCCAGATTCCGGCCTTGATTGCTGAGGTGGAGAAAGCCGGTTATCAGGCCACCATAAAATCTGGTAGGGATATGTCGACAGATAGCCATGATGCTTTTCAGGAAAAGAAAGCCAATGAAACGGCACAACTGAAACGAGATTTATGGCTTGCAGTCATTCTGACAGCACCTGTATTTATTCTGGAAATGGGCTCGCATCTGATTCCGGCATTTCATCATTTTATTGCCCATACGCTGGGAACCCAGAACAGCTGGTATCTGCAGTTTGTACTGACCACTTTGGTGCTGATTATTCCGGGACGGCGTTTTTATCAGCATGGGATTCCGGCACTATTGCGTCTGGCACCGGATATGAACTCGCTGGTGGCCGTTGGAACCATTGCCGCATATGGCTTTTCCTGTATTGCGACCTTTTTTCCGGAGCTGTTACCGCAGTCCACTGTGCATGTGTATTTTGAAGCGGCCGCCGTTATTGTCGCGCTGATTTTACTGGGGCGTTATCTGGAAGCCAAAGCCAAAGGTAAAACCTCGGAAGCGATTCAGTATCTAGTCGGCTTGCAACCGAAAACGGCACGGGTAGAACAGAATGATCACTGGGTTGATCTGGCAATTTCCGATGTGCAACAAGGAATGTTGATTGAAATTCGTCCGGGTGAAAAAGTCGCTGTCGATGGTGAAGTGGTTGCCGGACAAAGTTATATCGATGAAGCGATGATTAGCGGTGAACCTTTGCCTGTGGCCAAACAGGCTGGCGATCAGGTGGTCGGCGGTACAGTAAACCAGAACGGAACCTTGAAAATCAAGGCCACTGCGGTCGGACAGGATTCGGTACTGGCGCAGATTATTCAGATGGTAGAACAGGCACAAGGCTCAAAACTGCCAATTCAGGCCGTGGTCGATAAAGTGACTTTATGGTTTGTGCCGGCTGTTATGGCACTGGCGGCCCTGACCTTTATGGTCTGGTTCCTGTTTGGGCCTGAGCCGAATCTGACCTATGCATTGGTAAATGCAGTCGCCGTACTGATTATTGCCTGTCCATGTGCGATGGGACTGGCGACTCCTACCTCAATTATGGTCGGAACTGGCCGTGCAGCAGAACTGGGCGTGCTATTCCGTAAGGGCGAAGCATTGCAGTTATTGCAGCAAACCAAAGTCGTCGCGCTGGATAAAACTGGAACCTTGACTGAAGGAAAACCGCTTCTGACCGACTTTGAAGTTACAGCAGATTTTAATCAGCAAGAGGTATTACAGCTAGTCGCTTCAGTGGAGGCTAAATCTGAACATCCGATTGCCCACGCTATTGTTCAGGCTGCCCGTGAGCAAGAACTGCAACTGAGTGAAGTGACGGATTTTGATTCGATTACCGGTGCTGGGGTCAAAGCACAGGTGTCCGGTCAGCAGCTGCATATTGGTGCAGAACGTTTGATGCAGGACTTGGGCTTAAATGTCGATCTGTTTAGAGACACTGCACAAAAGCTCGGTGATCAGGGCCGCAGTCCTTTATATGTAGCGATTAATCAAAAGCTGGCTGCAATTATTGCCGTAGCCGATCCGATTAAACCGACCACTTATAGCGCGATTCAGGCCTTGCATGACCAAGGCCTCAAAGTGGCGATGATTACCGGGGATCACCAGCATACCGCACAGGCGATCGCCAAACAGTTGAAAATTGATCAGGTGATTGCGGAAGTCTTACCACATGAAAAAGTCGATGCAGTACGACAACTCCAGCAGCAATACGGCGTGCTCACTTTTGTCGGGGATGGAATCAATGATGCACCGGCATTGGCACAGGCCGATGTTGGTATGGCGATTGGTACCGGCACCGATGTCGCGATTGAAGCTGCTGATGTGGTGCTGATGTCAGGCAATTTACAGCATGTAGCTACGGGCATTGGTTTAAGCCAGGCAACCATGCGCAATATCAAACAGAATCTGTTTTGGGCCTTTGTCTATAATATTGCCTTAATTCCGATTGCTGCAGGTGTGCTATATCCGTTTTGGGGCATTCTGTTATCGCCAATGTTTGCCGCAGGTGCGATGGCATTATCCTCTGTGTTTGTCGTTAGCAATGCCTTGAGATTAAAAGCCTATCAACCGCTGCAGTTTAAGGAGTCAGTATGATGAATATTGGTCAGGCCGCAAAACGATCCGGCATCTCTGCAAAAATGATTCGTTATTATGAAGATATTGGTTTGTTGCCGGCTCCGAAACGAAGTGATACAGGTTATCGGATTTATAGTGATGCGGATATTAAAACCTTAAGTTTTATACAGCATGCACGTGAACTGGGATTTTCTTCAGAGCAGATGAAAGAATTACTCGGTCTGTGGTTGAACAGCTCACGCCAGAGTAGTGAGGTGAAACAGCTGGCACAAAAACATATCCAGTTTTTACAACAGAAAATTGCCGATATGCAGCATATGCTGATGATATTAGAGCAATCGGTGGAGCAGTGTGCCGGCAATGAACAGTCCGATTGCCAGATTTTAAAACAGATTGAACAGGGTGTCGTCCCTGAGCAGCACTGACCTGATCTGCAGTTCAGCTCAGATTAAATATAGTCTGCCGAATCAGATAAACTTTAAACCGATCCTATGGAGCTAAACATGAAATTCCGTATTGAAAACATGACCTGTGGTGGCTGCGCGCGCAGTGTCACGGCTACGATTAAAGATCTGGATGAAAATGCCACTGTGAATATTGATGTGGCCACTAAACTGGTTGAAGTTGAATCGACAGCCAGTGAATCTGAGATTGTTGCAGCTTTAACCGAAGATGGTTTCCCGCCTGTGGCAGCCTGATCGTTGTCGTGTTAGATCACTCTTAATGATCATATGAAATCATACAGCCAAATAAAAAATGCCTGATCGAATCAGGCATTTTTTATTTTAGTGATTATACCGATGAGATTTTATCTGGCGTCATCAGCGCCTGATTAATATACAGCTTAATCAGACGTTCACGTGACCCAATCGCTTTTTGGTAATTGGTCGAATTTAATAACAGCGAAGCGCCATAGGTGACTGTCCAGATATAAGACAAATAATCGCGAATCGACATGGCACTTTCTAAAGCCACCAGATAATCATGGGTGATGTCTTTAATCCGGATAATCCGTTCTTCACGAATACGATAAAGCTCCTGAAATAATTCTTTCAGATTTTTCTCGTTATTGGTTAAACGCTCTTCAATGACATGCAACAGGATGGTTCGGTTTGAATTGAGCATGTGATAGAGCATATATTGTGAAACATAATTTTTAATATCGTTATTATGCTTTTTTGATATTTCTAGAATTCTTTTTTCATTCAGAATAATCAGTTCTAAATATAACTGGTTCTTGCTTTTAAAATGTTTGTAGATGGTTCCTTTTGCGATGTCCAGTTCACTGGCCAGCTCACTCAGGGTAATGTCCTGATTATTATCCAGTAGCAGGCTTTCCGCCATGCTCAGGATCTTCTCTTTACGAAGAAGGAAGTTCTGCTGTCTTACAGTCGTCATCTTCTTGGTCCATACTTTTCGAAAAAGAACCTTTCAAGAATATGCAATTTTGCACGCGATGGCTATAAAACTAAGGTCGTGATATTTATCTCATTTTGTATATTTATGCAGCAACTGCTGACAAATAAAAATAGCGATGCTAAGCGGACAGAAATATTGTCAAGAAAACTGAACCCTAGAGATCAACTTTGCTAAATAAAATTCCATTTTCAGTATAATTATTTTATTGTTTCAGCGCACGAAGCTAAATCCTTCGACTGTTTTAAGCTCATATTTATCAGGGTTTAGTACGGAAAGTAGATCAATATTAAGCTGGCATATTCAGTCACTCATACTGAACATGAAGACGTGATTTTTAAGGCAACTTTATGAATCTAGATATAGATTTAATACTGCAAGAATTGGATATCACGATTTTAAAATCGCCTGTTTGGATTCTAATGAAAATTAGAAAATATTTGGCAACAGGATTGAGTATCACCCTTTAAGGAATTTAAAAATGCCGATTTATAATGCGCCTCTAAAAGACATGGAATTTATTTTAAATGATGTATTCCAAGCGGAACAATTTTGGCAAGGTAATGAAAATCTTGCACATTTAGATATGGCGACGGCAAATGCAATTCTGGAAGAGATGGCCAAATTTTCGAAGAATGTTATTCTTGACCTGAATCGTCCTGCTGATGAAGAAGGTGGTGCTCAGTTTAAAAACGGTGAAGTGACGACACCAAAAGGTTTTAAAGAAGCTTTCAGACAGTTTGCCGAAGGTGGCTGGGTGGGCTTGGGTGCTCCTGAAGAATGGGGTGGGCAAAACATGCCGAAAATGCTCACGGTTCTGGCGGATGAAATGATCTGGAGCACCAACCCATCTTTTATGCTTTATCCACTACTCACTGTGGGTGCAGGTATGGCGATCAATGACCGCGCCTCACAGGAACAGAAAGAAACCTATTTACCAAAATTCTATACGGGTGAATGGTCGGGCACCATGTGTCTGACTGAACCACATTCCGGCACGGATCTTGGCATTATCAAGACCAAAGCTGAACCGAATGAGGATGGTTCCTTCAACATTACTGGCACCAAAATTTTCATTACCAGCGGCGAGCATGATCTGAGTGAAAATATCATTCATCTGGTGCTGGCAAAAACTCCGAATGCACCAGCAGGTTCCCGTGGTATTTCATTATTTATTGTGCCGAAATTCCTGGTCAATGCAGATGGATCACTCGGTGAGCGTAATACAGTAGCTGCCGGTTCGATCGAACATAAAATGGGAATTAAAGGCTCGGCGACCTGCGTCATGAACTTTGATGGCGCCAAAGGCTATATGGTCGGTAATGAAAATGAAGGTCTGGCCGGCATGTTCGTAATGATGAACTACGAACGTTTATCTATGGGAATTCAGGGCATTGGTGCAGCAGAATTTGCCTACCAGAATGCGGCACAATATGCGACGGATCGTTTACAGGGCCGTGCATCAACTGGTGCAAAATCTCCAGAAAAACCAGCCGATTCAATTCTGGTCCATGGCGATGTACGTCGTATGCTGCTCAATGTGCGTGCCAACAATGAAGCTTCACGTGCGTTTGCGGTGTATGTAGGTCAACAACTGGATATTACCAAATACTCAACCGATCCTGAAGCCGTGCGTAAAGCGACTGACCGTGTGGCGCTGTTAACGCCAATCGCCAAAGCTTATTTGACCGACAAGGCACTGGATTCTGCACTGGAAGCGCAAATGTGCTTCGGTGGTCATGGCTATATCCGTGAATGGGGCATGGAACAGTGTATCCGTGACCTGCGTATTTCACAGATTTATGAAGGCACCAATGGCGTGCAGGCGATTGACCTGATTGGGCGTAAAACCACCAAATGTAATGGTGCTTATATCGCGGAATATATTGCTGAAATCCGTGAATTTGCACAAAGTCTAGATGATTCATTGACGATTAAAACGGCGACATTAGAGACCTGTCAGCAACTTGAAGATATCACCAAATTCATCGTCGAGCAGTCTAAGCTGAACCCTGATTTTGCTAATTCGATTGCTGTCGATTATTTACATGCGGTTGGGCTGCTCAGCTTTGTCTATATGTATGCGCGGATTAGCAAAGCCGCCGCAGCCAAAGACGATAGTTACTTCCAGAACAAACTGGTACTGGCCAACTATTATGTGGCCAAAGTACTTCCGGATTTGAGTGCACGAATCCAGCGTATTCAGGCCGGTGCGGAACTGGTCATGCAATTGCCTGAAGCATATTTTACCGCACAGGCTTAACCCGCAATGATTGCGAAGGACCAGCCCTACAGTACTTTGGCTATGTAGGGTTGATAACAATGATGAAAAAGGATGAAACTAAAATGATCGTAATTGTAGATGCAGTACGTACCGCGATGGGCGGTTTTCAAGGTTCATTGTCAAGCTGTACCGCGCCAGATTTGGGTGCTGTGGCAATTAAAGAAGTAGTGGCACGTGCAGGTCTGTCGGCCAATGATATTGATGAAGTGATTATGGGCTGCGTTCTTCCTGCTGGTTTAAAACAGGGTCCGGCACGTCAGGCCATGCGTCAGGCGGGTCTACCGGATTCCACGGGGGCGACCACGATTAATAAAATTTGTGGTTCTGGTATGAAAGCCGTGATGCAGGCAGCAGATGCGATCAAAGCCGGTTCAGCAGAGATTGTGGTGGCTGGCGGTATGGAGTCGATGTCGAACGCACCATATTTGATGGACAAGGCACGTGCCGGATTCCGTATGGGGCATGGAAAGGTCATTGATCATATGTTCCAGGAAGGTCTGGAAGATGCGGAAACAGGCCTGTCGATGGGAATTCTTGCTCAGGAAATGGCGGATAAAAAAGGTTATACCCGTGAGCAGCAGGATGACTATGCGATTGGTTCCTTAAATAAAGCCGTGACTGCCGTTCAGCAAGGTTTCTTTAAAGATGAAATCGTACCGGTCACTGTCAGTAGCCGTAAAGGTGATGTGGTAGTAGAGCAGGATGAGCAACCTTTAAATGCCAAGGCTGACAAAATTCCAACTTTGCGTCCAGCGTTCAAAAAAGACGGCACCATTACTGCGGCAAATGCCAGTTCAATTTCAGATGGTGCTTCAGCACTGGTGATCACCTCGAGCGAAATTGCTGCACAGCGCAACTTAAAACCGTTAGCTAATATTGTGGCCTATGCCAACCATTCGCAGCATCCGTCAGAATTTACTATTGCACCTGTTGGTGCGATTGAAAAAATCCTGAAAAAAACGGGTTGGGATGCTCAGGATGTCGATCTTTGGGAAATCAATGAAGCTTTTGCCATGGTGACCATGTTGGCCATTGATGGCTTTAAACTTGATCCAGCGAAAGTGAACATTAATGGCGGTGCTTGTGCACTTGGTCATCCACTGGGTTCTTCTGGTTCCCGTATCATTGTGACCCTGATTCATGCTTTAAAACGTACTGGCGGCAAGAAAGGCATTGCATCTTTATGTATCGGTGGTGGGGAAGCGACTGCGATTGCTGTGGAACTGGTTTAAGCCCATCCTAAATCGTATATTTAGGTAGCAAACTCAATACTGATTCATTCAAAAGTTGCTGCTCTTGGTTCGCCAGGAGCAGGGATTCTTTAAATCATATTAATTTTTAAAATACACAATAAAATCAATATTTTCAGACTTTGCTGATCCGATTCCATCTATATTTTTACTATAAAAATTACTTTTTAAATTATTTAAAAACTTTTTCTAGCACATGCCGGTGAATAAATCGTAACTTGTCTTTTACTGCTTCGCTCAGCTTGAACGGGTAGGCATCTTCCAGGCCCATACAACGGTTTAAGGCATTCAGATTAAAGGTCAAGGTGACCCAATTTTCTAGAATGTGTTCAAAATCCTGTCCACCAATCGGGCATTCTTTAAAATCCATACTGGCCAGATAGCTGCCATTTCCTTCGACACGCATACCACCATAGTAGGCAGTTTCCAGTGTTTCCATCATATGCAGATAATGTGCCCAGGTTTCTGCCCAGTCTTCCCAGGGATGGGCGGTGGCATAAGCACTGATATACTTTTCCTGCCAGTTGATTGGTGCGCCTTCGTTATAATGGCGTTCAAGTGCCTTGCTGTAGTCTTGCCGCTCATCGCCAAAATACTGACGGAATTCATCTAGCAATTCCGGATGCATATGTTGCATGAGCGCAAAATAATAATGGCCGCTTTCATGGCGAAAATGACCTAATAAAGTCCGGTAGTTTTCACCCATATTTACACGTGTAGTTTCCCGATAAACTACATCGGCTTCAATTGCATTTAGGGTAATGACCCCATTGGCATGACCAATTAAAACAGGCTTATCTTCTTGGGGCAGGAGAAAATCAAAACGCAGACCAAATGGATCATCTTCAGACTTTTTAGGGCGTGGCATCATGTTCATGCGCTGGGCCAAATACAGGAATCGACGTTTGGCTTCTTCCAGTCGAAACCAGTAAATCAGGTTTTCGGAATTTTCCAAATCAGGAATGACATGGGTCAACTGACAGGATTCACAAAATTCCTCATCTTCATCGCTGGGAATCATCCAGTTGCATACCTGATAATTTACATAATTGTGACAGGGTTTATAACTGGCATGCTGGTAGTTTTTGGCGATTGGAACCCATCGCTCAGCACTCTGTTTTTCGAATGCGCATAGCTCTTTTTCCGAAGCGATATAACCGATCGGTGACAGACAGTGATCACAAACTGATTTGTAAAAAAACAGCTGTTGCTTGCAGACGGCACATTCAAAATGTTTCATTAAACTCCCTGTAGGGAAGCGAACGACCTAAAATGTTTATCGATGATGAACACGAAAAAAGGTTCAGAATGCCTACCTAAATTTCTTCCTGATAAAGAAACATCATAAAAATTTCATTGAAAATTCTATATGGATGAATTGTAAAAAAGGTGTGAATGAATATCCCATCAAAGATAGTTTAATGATTATTGATATTGCTTTAGTTTTTGATTTATAAGAAAATTACCATTATTTAATTATAAAAATTGGTTTAGTATGGCTTTTTCATTTCTTAGTAATTCATTTAGCAATGTTATCATTCAATTAAAAAAATATATTTCTGAAATTAAAGAAAGGACAGATATTGATGAGTGGGAAAAGGAGTTACTAAAAAATTTAGATCCTATAGATCTTTATGATAATGAAAGGCTAAATGAGTTTGAAGAACACTGTATAGAGATCAAAAAAAGAAATGATTTAAGTTTAAAGTTGGTATTTGATAATGAGTATGGGGAATTAGGGCATCATTTTGAATATTCGGATCGAATAAAGCTAGAGTATATAAATTTATTAATCTATGCATATTATAAAGAAGTAATGTTTAGGAAAGATTATAGATACTCTTTTCAAAAATCCTTTTTTGATTTTATTGAAAATAATGCAAATAAATTCAGTCCTGAAGTAAATTATATTTTTTCTTTTATAGATAAATTGCCATTTAAACTGTTAAGTAAAGTTTATTCTAATCCAAATTTTCAAAAAATAATTGAAACTTTAACACCTGATCATTTTTCAAAATATATTGAATATTTAGAGTCTAATCACAGAAATATAGAAAAAATTGATGCTTGGACTAGTACATTTGAATCTAAAAAAAGTAAAGTATCAGAATTAGAAAAGCGTCTTGAAAAAAATAAACAAACTTATGATTTCGTTTTGCTCAATAAAGGTTTTAAAGAGCTTTATGATCAGAAAAAAATAGAGTTAGATAATGCAAAAGGTACTTATAGCTTTGTTGCAGCAACAATGTTTTCTATACCTTTTGTGGAATTAGGTGCATTAATTGGAGCATTTTTCTATTTTGATGGAAAGCTACCTACTGGTATGTGGTTTATTTCTATTCCCTTCATTACTTTAATTTTAATTACGTTATATCTTTTAAAAATTTCTTTACAAGACAAAAGAGCAGTCCAATCTCAAATGATGCAGCTAGAACTTCGCATGGCACTGTGTCAGTTCATCCATAACTATGCTGAAGATTCAGAAAAACTGCATAAGAAAAATGCAGCAGGCTTTGAGAAATTTGAAAATATTATCTTTTCACCGCTAGTTTCATCTGATGACAAGATTCCAACCACCTTTGATGGAATGGAGCAACTTGCCAAATTAGTGAGTGAATTTAGAAAGTAATCCAAACTTTCCGCTATCGGCGAGTATCCTATTTTTAATTAGTCAGCGCTTTTACTAAGGCATAGAATTAATTTACTTTTGAGGTAATAGCGATCAGTAGATGGCATTCAGCTGGATTTTCTTCACTTTAATGGCTGCATTTATGCAGGCTTGGCGTAACGCCTTTCAAAAACAGCTTAGTACCACGGTGGATGTGTGGGGAGTCACCCTGGCACGCTTTATTTTTGGCTTGCCATTTGCTGTGCTGTACCTGAGCAGCCTGTATTATTTCAAGCCGGTTGAAAGTGTGGCTCACTTCACCCCAAAGTTTTGGATCTATGTAGTAATTGCGGGTTGCAGTCAGATTTTAGCTACGGCACTGATGGTGCAACTGTTCAAGCAAAAAAATTATGCCGTTGGAGTGGGGTTGGCGAAAAGCGAAGCCATTTTAGCCGCCATTATCGGCGTGACCTTTTTAGCGGATCATTTGTCATTCCTGGCGTGGATTGGTGTGGCACTAGGCGGATATGCGGTATTTTTATTGAGTAAAGACCAACAGGTCAGTGGGTTTTCAGCCAGAACACTGGCTATTGGCATCGGAAGCGGTTTAAGTTTTGCCATTACCTCACTACTGGTACGCGAAGCCAGTTTAGAATTAACCACTTTACCAACCTTGCATCGTGCGGCCTGGGTGTTGTTAATGGTGATCAGTTTTCAGTGCCTGAGTATGCTGCTTTATCTAAGCCTATTCAGCCGCCAGACTTTAGTGGCCATGTGGCAGCGTCTGGGCTTAACTTTTAAAGTGAGTGTGTGCAGTTTTATGGCATCACTAGGCTGGTTTACTGCCATGAGCATGATGAGTGTGCCGGTCGTGAAAACCTTAGGACAAATTGAGATTCTGTTTAGTATGCTGATTTCGGCATATTTCTTTAAAGAAAAACTGGCACGTACCGAGCATTGGGGTCTGGGCTTAGTAGTGATTGCAGCGATTTTAGTGATCTGGGCCTGATGTAGAACCAGTTTTTTAAATCTAAGCATAAAAAAGCCACTGATCAACAGTGGCTTTTTCTTTGCCTCTAGTATTTAAGCTGCAATAAATTTCTGAACTGCCTGATTAAAGGCTTCTGGTTGCTCCACATTGGAAATGTGCGAGGCATTGATTTCAAACAGCTGGCTTTGTGAAATTTCAGCTTGCATGGCTTGACCATCTGCAACTGTCGTCACCGGGTCTTGCTGACCGGCCACAATCAGTACCGGCACTGAAATCGTTTTGATCTGTTCACGTAAATCCGCCTTAGCCAAAGCTTCGCAACAACTTGCATAACCTTCCGGGCTGCCAGCTCCAAGGTCGTTTGAAAGTTCTGCAACTATCGCTGCGTTGCTCTGGATAAAGGGATCGGTAAACCAACGTGCTGCTGCTGTCGATGCAATCGGCGCCAGACCTTGTTCACGTACCAGTGCGGCACGTTCCAGCCAGGCCTGTTCCTGACCGATCTTGGCAGCAGTATTGCAGATAATCACGTGGCTAAAACGTTCGGGCTTGTTGATTGCTAACCATTGACCGGTTAAACCACCCATTGAAATACCACAGAATGCAGCTTTTTCAATTTTTAAATGATCAAGTAAGTTTACAACATCCTGACCTAACTGTTCCAAGCTATACGGACCTTGCGGTGCAGATGAAGCCCCATGACCACGAGTGTCATAACACACAACAAAATAATCTTGCTGGAAAAATTTAATTTGTGGTTGCCACATGCTGAATTTGGTGCCTAGTGAGTTAGAAAAAACCAGGGCAGGTTTACTGGCATCACCAAAGGTCTGGTAATTGATCTGGGCATCGTTGGATGTAAATGTTGGCATTGAAATCCCTCCCGACCTCCCTTTAAAAAAGGGAGGAGGTTTATCTTTTTAATAGGTTGTTAGACGCGTTCAATAATCAAAGCGATGCCTTGACCGACACCAATACACATTGAACAAAGACCGTATTTACCACCGGTTTGTTCAAGCTGGTTGAGTGCAGTGGTCACTAAGCGTGCGCCAGATGCACCCAGTGGATGACCTAAAGCAATTGCACCGCCATTTGGATTGACTTTCTCTGAACCGTCTTCAATACCTAAGTCACGTGTACAAGCCAAAGCTTGTGCTGCAAAGGCTTCATTCAACTCGATCACGTCCATCTGTTCAATAGTCAAACCTGTTTGTTCCAACAGTTTCTTAATGGCAGGTGCTGGACCAAAGCCCATGATACGTGGTTCAACACCAACGACGGTTGAACCAATAATTTTGGCACGTGGTTTCAAGCCGTGTTGAGCAACCGCTTCATCAGAAGCAATCAGTAGAGCAGCCGCACCATCGTTAATACCAGATGCATTACCCGCCGTTACCGTACCGTCTGCTTTTACCACAGGTTTCAGTTTTGCCAACGCTTCTGCAGTGGTAGACGCACGTGGATGTTCATCTTTATCCACGACCACCGGATTGCCTTTACGTTGTGGAATCACCACCGGAATGATTTCTTTATCAAAGAAACCTTTGGCTTGCGCTGCAGCTGTACGTTGTTGGCTGGTCAAGGCAAATTTGTCCTGATCGGCACGGTTGATCCCGAACTGTTCAGCGACATTTTCTGCCGTTTGCGGCATGGTTTCTACGCCGTACATTTCTTTTAGTTTCGGATTGATAAAACGCCAGCCCATGGTGGTGTCTTCAATCTTCTGGCTACGGCCATACGCCGTTTCTGACTTGCCCATGACAAATGGCGCGCGCGACATGCTTTCTACACCACCGGCAATAATCAGATGAGCTTCACCGGCTTTAATCGCACGTGCTGCCATCGCCACGGCATCCATTGATGAACCACATAGGCGATTTACGGTCGTCGCTGGTACCTGATAAGGCAAACCTGCAAGCAGAGAAGACATACGACCGACGTTACGGTTGTCTTCACCGGCCTGATTGGCACAGCCATAGATCACGTCATCGACCTGTTCCCAGTTCACACTTGGATTGCGTTCCATCAACGCTTTAATTGGCAGCGCACCTAAGTCATCAGCACGGACAGGCGCGAGGCCACCGGCATAACGACCGAATGGGGTACGGATGGCATCGATAATATATGCGTTTTTCATTGTGTATTTGCTCACATATTTAAAAGAAGAAAACTCCTCCCTTTTTAAAGGGAGGTTGGGAGGGATTTAATGAAGTAGTTTTATTCCTCAAATCCTCCCTAAATCCCTCCTTTAATCAAGGAGGGACTTCCCCTTAATTTGATTGAGTCGCATCAATCAGTTTGGCACCGGTCATTGACTGCAATTCTTCAAATGACAGACCTTCAACTTTCTCAATCACTTTCATACCTTCAGGTGTCACATCAATCACACACAGGTCGGTGTAAATACGATCCACACATTTCAGGCCAGTCGCAGGATAAGACAGTTCAGCCACAATTTTTGGCTCGCCTTTTTTGGTCACGTGATCGGTCGTAATAAAGACTTTCTTCGCGCCAACAGCCAGATCCATGGCACCGCCCACCGCTGGAATTGCATCTGGTGCGCCAGTATGCCAGTTGGCCAGATCGCCATTTTCAGCAACCTGGAAAGCACCCAATACTGCGATATCTAAGTGACCGCCACGCATCATGGCAAATGAATCACCATGATGGAAGAATGAACCGCCTTCAAGTAGGGTGACGAATTCTTTACCGGCATTGATCAGCTCAGGATCGCGGTCTTCTTCAGCAGGAGGAGGACCGAAAGCCAACAGGCCATTTTCAGAATGCAGGAATACGTCTTTATCGCTTGGCAGGTAGCTTGAAATCTTGGTCGGTAAACCAATACCGAGGTTTACATAGGCACCATCAGGAATGTCTTGTGCCACACGTTCAGCGATCTGGTCACGGGTCAGTTTGCTATAGCTCATTATTTATCTCCGATGCCAATTATTGTGCAGGTTTAACTTGAACAACGTGTTGAACAAAAATTCCCGGGGTGATGATGTGTTCCGGATCCAGTGCACCCAGTTCAACCACTTCAGAAACTTGAGCAATCGTCACATCAGCCGCCATCGCCATGATCGGGCCAAAGTTACGCGCAGATTTACGGTAGACCAGATTGCCCCAACGATCGCCTTTAGAAGCTTTAATTAAAGCAAAGTCAGCTTTAATCGGATTTTCCAGGACAAAATCTTTGCCTTCATAGTTCAAGGTTGGTTTGCCTTCAGCCAGTAAGGTACCAAAACCGGTTGGGGTATAGATTGGACCTAAGCCCATACCTGCTGCCTGAATACGGCAAGCCAGATTACCTTGCGGCACCAGTTCCAGTTCAATTTTTCCAGCACGGTAAAGCTCGTCAAATACCCAGGAATCTGACTGACGTGGGAAAGAACAAATAATCTTGCGAACAGCACCAGCTTTAAGCAGTTTCGCCAGACCATAATCGCCATTACCGGCATTGTTGTTGACAATAATCAGGTCTTTAATACCCAATTCGATCAGACCATCAATCAGTTCAGCAGGCTGACCCGCTGTACCGAAACCACCGATCATGATGGTAGAACCGTCCTTGATCTGGGAGAGTGCTTCTTTCAATGATAATGAACTTTTATCTATCATAATCTGGTCCTTACATATCCTAAACTGATGGATGTCTTTAAACTCGTTTTGAATCTGATGCTGTAACCGGAACTGCGTTACGGTTTTTCTGTGACAGCAGAAAATGTGCTACCAGGCCAATGCAAATTCCCCAAAAGACTGAACTCAGTCCCAAGAAATGCATGCCGGAAGCAGTCGCTAAAAAGGTGATAAGCGCTGCATCACGTTGTGACTCTTTGCCCATGGCCACGGAAATGTTGGTGGCAATCGCACCGAGCAATGCCAGTCCTGCCAAAGCCGCAATTAATTCTTTGGGCATTAGGCTAAACAGCATGACAATGCTGCCGGCAAATAAGCCGCCTAAAATATAAAAAAGCCCATTCGCCACGCCGGCGATATAACGCTTTTCTTTCAGCTCGTGCGCGTCTTTGCCTAAACACAAAGCAGCTGTGATTGAGGCCAAGACAATCGTGATACCCCCCACACAGGCCACTGCAAGCGAGGCAATACTGGTTGCACTGATAATCGGCTTGGCTGGCATGTCATAACCACTGAGTTTGATAATCGCCATTCCCGGTAAAAACTGGCCCGATAGGCTGACCAGAATGAGCGGGAGGGCCAGATTCAGGGTTGAACTCCAGGTCCATTCCGGTGCAATAAATTGCGGAATCGCCAGACTGAAATCTGCCGTGACCGGGTTAATCTTGCCCAGCAGCATGCTTAAAACCACACCGGCAATCAGCACCCAGACCATGGCATAGCGTGGACTAAAACGCTTGGCCAGCAAAAATACCGCCAGCATGCCAAAGACGATATAGGGCATGGTATCGGTCGCGGTGAACAGCCCTAAACCAAACTGCAGTAAAATCCCTGCCATCATCCCGGCAGCCACTTCCTGAGGAATCCAGGACAGTAACTTGTCGAAATAACCGGTGATCCCAATGAAAAAAATCACCACAGCAGAGGTGATATAGGCAGCAACCGCTTCATTGAGTGAAATATCGGGAAACAGCGTAACTAATAAAGCCGTTCCGGGTGCAGACCAGGCGGTGACGACAGGTATTTTGTATTTAATTGATAAAAAGATACCTGCGAGTGCGGCACCAATAGAAATTCCCCAAATCCATGAAATCATCATGTCCGGGGAAACCTGGGCTTGCTGTGCCGCCTGGAAAAAAATGATCAGTGGCCCTGAATAGGAAATCAGCACTGCTAAGAATCCTGCAACAGTTGCTGAAATTGACCAATCATTTTTTAATGTCTGAAACAGGGTATTCATTGGTGATGTGCCTCCTTGCGTCGAACCATGAGCCTGTTAAAAATCGTGATGATCAGGACTAGCCCTGATCACCACCACCGACCGGTACCACTGTACCTGTCATATAAGATGATTCATCCGAAGCCAAGAATACAATTGCATTCACTTGCTCCTGAATCGTACCGTAGCGTCCCATGAAAGTACGGTCAATGGTCTGATCAACCACTTGCTGCATCCATTCTTTTTCAGATTCAGTCAGTGGATTGGCATTGCGCGGTACTTTACGTGGTGGTGCTTCAGTACCACCTGTCGCGATTGCATTGACACGGATTCCGTCTTTGGCATGTTCAAAGGCAAGGGAAGCGGTCAGGCCGTTCACACCACCTTTAGATGCTGAATATGGCACACGGTTAATCCCGCGTGTCGCAATAGAAGATACGTTTACAATGGTACCTTTCTGATTTTTAATCATTTCCGGAAGTACTGCACGGCAGCACCACAAGGTCGGGAACAATGAACGGTTCACTTCCTTGATAATTTCCTCTTCAGAAAATTCCTCGAAAGGTTTCATCCAGATCGCACCACCGACGTTATTGATTAACGCATCGACACGGCCATAGGTTTCTAGCGCTTTTTCAACGACTGATTGAGCACCAGCAAACGTTTCCAGATTGGCTTTGACCGTAATCGCATCACCGCCAGTCGCTTCAATTTCAGCCAGAACTTCTTCCACATAAGGGGAAAGGTCAGCCATAACGACTTGAGCACCTTCGCTCGCCACTTGCAGCGCGACACCGCGACCGATGCCTTGAGCGGCACCAGTCACAATTACAACTTTATTTTCAAATCTTTGACGATTAGACATTGAACAAATTCCCTCTATTAATTGGCAGAGAATTTTTCAAACAGGAAGCTTGCAGGTTTTACGCCTTCAGCATCCAGCCAGCCGCGAACTGCTTCAACCATTGGTACAGGGCCACACAGGTAAACATCTACATCACCGCCATTTAGCCATTCGTTCTCAATATGACCGGTCACATAGCCTTTACGCTCATGGGCAGATTCTGGGTTAGCAACTACTGTACGGTATTCGAACCACGGGAATTTGTCTTGCAGTTCGTTCAGTTTTTCAATCGCTACCAAGTCGAAATCATTAGTCACACCAAATACTAAACGCACTGGATGTTCTGAACCTTTTTCTTCCAGCACTTGCAGCATTGACATGAATGGTGCAATACCTGTACCACCCGCCAGCATCAAGACAGGACGGGTCACAGGGCGCAGGTAGAAGCTACCAAATGGACCGGTGAAAGTCATTTTGTCACCAGCTTGGGCATTTTTACTTAAGAATTCACTCATTTTGCCGTTCGGTACATTACGTACTACGAAACCAGTTAAACGGTCACTCGGTTTTGAGCTAAATGAATAAGAACGGGTTTCAGTCGTGCCCGGAATTCCTACATTCACATATTGACCAGCAAGGAAGTGAATGTCCGGTTGACCTTCGTCTAACTGGATATCAAAAGTAATGGTCGAGTCAGACAGGTTTTCGACACGCGCCAAAGTACCCTGGAATGCATGAATTTCGGTTTTACACACTTCTGAGGAAGCCTGAATCTGGAACACCGCATCTGAAGTCGGTTTACACTGACAAGCCAGAATAAAGCCTTCAGCGGCTTCTTCAGGCGTTAAAGCATCTTCAATATAAGTTTCTTCAGGCATGTCATAAGAACCTGATTCACAAAACGCACGACACGTTCCACAAGCACCATCACGGCAGTCCAAAGGAATATTGATCTTTTGACGGTAGGCTGCATCCGACAGTGTTTCGCCATCTGAAACAGAAATAAAACGTGTAACGCCATCTTCAAATTGAAGTGCAACATTGTGGTTTGACATGGCTGAATATCCTATATAAATCTTTGTAACTGAGCCTTTCAGCCAATTTTCCATCTGACCGAAAGGCATAACCTAGCTGTATAAACAGTCTTAGAGGTGATAAATGTCGATAACCTGGTTGATGTAATCGTTTTTCAGTACCACGTATTTGCTTAAAATTTGCGGTTTATCGCCTGAGAAATCGATTTCATAACGAGACATACCGAAATAGCTGTAACTTGTTTTGTAACGGAAGCTCAAAGTATTCCAGTTAAAACGTACAGTCACTTTGTCGCCATCACGTTCAACAATTTCAATATTGCTGATGTTATGGCAGGTACGTGTATCCGGCATGGTTGCAGATGAACGTTCAGTCTTGATCCGGAACACGCGGTCTTCTAAACCTTGACGGTCTGGATAGTAAATCAGGGAGATTTCAGACTGCGGATCTGTGGTCAGCTTGTCATCATCATCCCAGGCTGGCATCCAGAAAGACGCAGTAGGGGCATAACAAGTTAACCAATCATCCCATTGTTCATCATCTAAAAAGCGGGCTTCTTGATACAGGAACTGCGCAATATTTTCTAAAGTGATGTCGCTCATGCGTTTTCTCCTTCAGTAGATGCTGCAATTTCTTTTTCAGTCGCAATGCCTTTTTTGATCAATTCTAACCAGTACTGGTGCTGAGCCAGGTATAGACCTGCATCTTCAGTTTTAATACCAGACAGTTTTGGTTTTAAACCGATTTCATTGGCAGCATCGTCCGGGCCTTGGATCCAGTGTTTAGAACCACGGCACATGTCGTTCCATTCCAGCGCGATACCGGCATAACCTGCCTGACATGCACGGAATTCTTCAAGATCGTCTGGGGTTGCCATACCTGATGCGTTAAAGAAGTCTTCATACTGACGGATACGACGTGTACGTGCTTCCGGCTCTTCACCTATAGGTGCGATACAGTAGATCGTCACTTCAGTTTTATCGACAGAAATCGGGCGCAGGACACGGATTTGTGAACCGAACTGATCCATGAAGTAAACGTTTGGATAGATACACAGGTTACGTGAACGTTCGATCATCCACTTCGCCATGGCTTCGCCATATTGCGCAGTGTATTCATCTTTCTTGGCAAAGTTAGGACGGTCTTCCGGGTTAGCCCATTGCGTCCAAAGCAGCATATGACCGTGTTCAAAGCCGTAAGAACCACCGCCTTGTTTGCCCCATGCGCCTGCGCTCATGGCACGGATGTTGTCACCCGCCTGTTTTTCTTTACGTTGCTGAGTGGTTGCAGCATAGTTCCAATGTACAGCAGACACGTGATAACCATCAGCACCGTTTTCAGCAGTCAACTTCCAGTTACCTTCATAGGTATAAGTCGAAGAACCACGTAAAACTTCCAGACCTTGTTCAGACTGATCCACGATCATGTCAATGATTTTGGTCGCTTCACCCAGGTATTCTTCCAGAGCAGGGACATCCGGATTCAAGCTGCCGAACAGGAAACCTTTATAGCTTTCAAAACGCGCAACCTTTTTCAGGTCATGTGAACCGTCTTTGTTAAAGCAGTCTGAATAACCCGCTTCAGCCGGATCTTTAACTTTTAATAACTTGCCGGAGTTATTGAACGTCCAGCCATGGAATGGGCAAGTATAAGTTGCTTTATTGCCTTTCTTGTTACGACACAATTGAGCACCGCGATGCGAACAGGCATTGATCATGGCATTCAGTTCACCTTGACGGTTACGTGCAATGATGATCGGCTGACGACCCATATAGGTAGTATAGAAGTCGTTATTGTTTGGAATCTGGCTTTCATGTGCCAGATAAACCCAATTGCCTTCAAAGATGTATTTCATCTCAAGGTCAAACAGGGCCTGGTCTGTAAATACTGAACGGTGTAGTTTAAATTCACCAGATTCATAATCATCAACCAGTAATTCGTCAATGCGGTCTAAATGGCTGGTGTTAATTACGGGAATACGAGGCATGTCCTTTCTCCGACTTTCCAAGGGGGAAGTCAGCGGGATATATCTCACGGCATATCCCGCTTCTTAATGTATTAAGCGCTAGCGCGGCGACGATCAACTTCAGTAGAAGGTGCGTCTTGTTTCTCTTTCACAAGTTCAATATCAAATTGAATGTGTTTGAAAGGACCTTTCAGACCACGTTTTGCAATTTCAGCTTCATCAGTCACGTCAACCGCAGTTGCCACCAAGCCTTCACGAGTCGCGAATGCAAAGTCATCCCACAGGTATTGGTCGCCTTCAATATTGAATTGAGTAGTCAGCTTGCGGTAACCCGGTGCAGATACGAAGTAATGTACGTGCGATGGACGGTTACCGTGACGGCCTAATTTGTCCAGTACAAACTGAGTTGTACCTTCTGGAGGGCAGCCATAACCTACTGGCATTGTAGTCAATGCAGTATATTGACCATCTGCAGCGGTAATGATGCTGCGACGCAAGTTAAAGTCAGACTGTGACTTGTCAAAGAATGAGTAGTTGCCCAGGCTGTTTGCATGCCAGATTTCAACTTTAGCACCTTCAACACGGTTGCCGTCAGTATCCGTCACTGTACCTTCAATGATTAAAGTCGGGATTTTGCCTTCTTCAGAACCATCATCCATACGTGCAAAGCTTACTGTTTCAGGTGCACCAGCGACATAAAGTGGGCCTTCAATCGTACGTGGCGTACCGCCAGTAATACCTGCTTTAGCATCCGCTTCATCAGCACGTAAGTCTAGGTAGTGTTCCAGACCCAAACCTGCAGCCAATAAACCTAATTCGTTCGCTTGACCGGCATCAGTAAAGTATTCCAGACCTTTCCACAGTTCTGACTGAGAAATATCAAGATCTTCGATAGCCTGGAAAAGGTCACCCAATAAACGCACAACAACTTGTTGTACACGTTCATCTACAGGACCTGTCGCTGTATCAACGTTCATTTGCTTAACTAATGCATCAATTTCTTGGCGATTCATACTATTGCTCCTAAAGTATGTCTTTCATCTTTTAGTGGCGCACTTTTTTAGCTTTCATTGGCTGGCTAAATCTGGCTGGCCACAATCCTTGTTGAGGTACCCTCTGTTTTCGATTTGGAAGGGGAATCCGGTGACTCCCAATCCGCTCATTTAATCAACTGTCGTCATCTCGAACTGAAGATGGGTGACGGTTTAATGCCATTACTTCAATGTTCATATAAGGATAGAGAGGCAAGCCTTGTAACAGGTTGTGCAACTCTTCATTGCTTTCAACATCAAAAATACTGATGTTTGAGTACTGGCCCGTGATGCGCCAGATATGACGCCATTTGCCTTGACGCTGCAATTCCTGTGAATAAGCCTTTTCAACAGCCTTAATTTCGTTTGCCTGTTCAACTGGCAGATCACGTGGAATGTTTACATCCATACGTACGTGGAAAAGCATGGGTTTCTCCTAATTACTGACGACGCAAGTTGTCAATCTTGTTTTCATCCAACTCAATCCCCAGACCTGGTCCTTTCGGAATCTCAAGTTCAAAGTTTTGATAGTTGAGTGGGGTTTTCAAAATATCTTCAGTCAGCAGTAGAGGACCAAACAGCTCGGTACCAAATGCCAGACTTTCAAAAGTAGAGAACACATGTGCCGAAGCAATCGTGCCCACTGGGCCTTCAAGCATGGTGCCGCCATACAGGTCAATACCTGCAAGTTTGGCAATCTTGCCTACTTCGCAACCTTCAATCAGGCCACCCGACTGGGCAACTTTGACTGCAAATACAGAAGAACCGTTTTGTTTGGCAATCTCATACGCTGAGTGCGGGCCCATTAACGATTCGTCTGCCATGATGGCAACATCAAAACGTCGGGTCAGACGGCGCATAGCGTCCAGGTTATCAATTGCACATGGCTGTTCGATCAGATCAACACCGCCATCTTGCAATAACTGGATGCCTTTAATCGCTTCCAGTTCTGACCAGGCACGGTTCACATCGACACGGATCGAAACGTCTTTGCCTAAGGCTTTCTTAATTGCCAGCACATGTTCAACATCTTCTTCTACCGGACGAGAACCGATTTTCAGTTTGAAAATGTTGTGGCGTTTTGCCGCAACCATTTTCTCTGCTTCAGCAATATCTTTTTCGGTATTGCCAGAAGCCAATACCCAAAGAACTGGAATACTGTCACGTAAGCGGCCACCGAGGACTTCACTTAATGGCAAACCTAAACGTTGTGCCTGAATGTCTAAAAGTGCAGTCTGAATCGCACATTTGGCAAAACGGTTACCATTAATATTCTTTTTAATTGCTTGTAATGTCTGTGCAACATTTAAACCGGATAATGTTTTTAAAAGAGGCGCAAAATAAGTTTCAATATTTACTTTTACGCTTTCCGGGCTTTCATCACCATAACCTAAGCCACCGATAGTTGTTGCTTCACCCCAACCGATGTAACCATCTTCAGTGGTGATTTTGACCAATACCAGGGTCTGGGTTTGCATCGTCGCCACTGCCATCTTGTGAGGGCGAATGGTTGGAATTTCTACCAGCAAGGTTTCAACTGACTTATACATAATACGGGTTCACATTCTTGCTTTAATGCTTTGACTTGATATACCTTAAAAGAATAATGTTGATTGGTCTAAGATCGATTTAGCATCTTTTTATACTTTAAAGGTATTTAGAGCCATGGAACTCAGACATTTGCGTTACTTCGTTGCCGTCGTCGAAGAACAAAGTTTTACCAAAGCGGCAGAAAAACTGTTTATTGCTCAGCCACCTTTAAGCAGACAGATACAAAATCTGGAACAGGAACTGGATATTCAGCTCTTTGAAAGAGGGAGTAGACCGCTTAAGACCACAGAAGCAGGTCAATTCTTCTATCAGCATGCGGTTAAACTTTTGTCTAATGCGGAAGAAATCAAATCGATGACCAAGCGGATTGGTATCGCGGATCGCACCATTAGCATTGGTTTTGTCGGCTCTTTATTGTTCGGCTTGCTGTCGCGTATTGTGTTTCTATTTAAGCAGCAACATCCCCAGCTCAAAATTGAGATGGTTGAAATGAATACCTATGAGCAGATTCAGGCGCTGAAAGAGGGAAGAATTGATGTCGGTTTCGGCCGTTTAAGAATCTCGGATCCTGCGATAAAACGGGTGTTATTGCGTGAAGAACGCCTAGTGGTGGCAGCTCATTCAAGTCATGTACTGGCTCATCGTGAAAATATACATTTATCTGAACTGGTCGATCAGCATCTGTTCTTATATCCGAATACTGGAAAGGCAAATTTCTCTACCCAGGTTCGTGGCATATTTTCTGAGTATGGTCTTGAACCGAAAAATATCCGGATTGTCCGTGAGTTACAGCTGGCACTGGGCTTTGTCGCTGCCGGAGAAGGCGTCTGCATCGTACCGGAAAGCGCACAAAACATTAAATTAGCCCATCTCAACTTTGTACCTCTAGCAGATGCTTTTGCAGTGAGTCCTGTGTTTATGGCGATGCGCAATATGGATGAAAGCGAATACATTCGTTACCTGTTTGATGCTGTGTATCAAGTTTATGATCTTGAAGCGCTAAAATACGATCGATCGGTATTTTAATCGCTAAAAATCGTGTGAATGATATAGCACCAAAAATCGATGAGGACGCGATAAAAACAAGCTGTTTTTAAAAACATCATGATTGAATAATATATTTATTAATTAATTGAATAGTTTAATTTGACCCAGACCTTATAGGTATAAAGCCATGCCTATTCAGTTTTAGACATTTTTTCCTATTTTCTGCATTGTGAGCAGCATAAGTTGAACTTCACAATTAGGAGGTGGAGATGTCTACAAATAAAGTGAATATAAATACGCTGATTGATGAAGCGAAATTCACACCCTTTCATTGGGGTGTTTTGATCTGGTGTTTGCTGATCATTATCTTTGACGGTTATGACCTGGTCATCTATGGGGTGGCGTTGCCGTTACTGATGCAGGAATGGTCGCTAAGTGCGGTACAAGCGGGCATGCTGGCCAGTACTGCCTTATTCGGAATGATGTTTGGTGCCATGAGTTTCGGTACTTTATCCGATAAACTCGGCCGTAAAAAAACCATCATGATCTGTGTGGCTATTTTTAGTGGGTTTACCTTTATCGGTGCCTTTGCCACATCACCAGTCGAATTCGGAATTTTACGTTTCCTGGCTGGCCTTGGAATTGGCGGTGTCATGCCTAACGTCGTGGCATTGATGACCGAATATGCGCCTAAACGTATCCGCAGTACGCTGGTTGCCCTGATGTTTAGTGGTTATGCCATTGGCGGGATGACTTCTGCGCTACTCGGTGCATGGTTGGTGCCACAATTTGGTTGGAAAATCATGTTCCTGCTTGCAGGCGTTCCATTGCTCATCTTGCCGATTCTATGGAAATATCTGCCAGAATCCCTGATGTACCTGACCAACAAACAACAGACGGCCAAAGCACACGATATTATTCAAAAAATCTCTCCGACACAGGTCATCACCAGTGACACCCAGTTTGTACTGAATGAAATACAAAAAGGGGATGAGGCACCATTAAAAGCACTCTTTCAACAAGGCCGTAGCTTCAGTACCTTTATGTTCTGGCTGGCATTCTTTATGTGCCTGTTGATGGTCTACGCCTTGGGTAGCTGGTTGCCAAAACTGATGATTCAGGCAGGTTACTCGCTGGGTGCAAGTATGATCTTCCTGTTCGCCCTGAATATTGGTGGAATGGTGGGTGCCATTGGTGGTGGATATCTCGCAGATAAATTCCATATCAAAAAAGTGCTGACTATCATGTTCTTATGTGGTGCCATTGCGTTGATTCTGCTTGGTTTTAACAGTCCACAATTCGTTCTGTATACCTTGATTGCTGTAGCAGGCGCTGCAACGATTGGCTCACAAATTCTGCTCTATACCTTCGTGGCGCAGTATTATCCATCGACAGTACGTTCTACCGGTATGGGCTGGGCATCAGGTATTGGACGTATTGGTGCAATTGTTGGGCCGGTACTCACTGGTGCTTTATTAACCATGAATTTACCGCATCAAATGAACTTCTTTGCAATTGCGATTCCTGGCGTAATCGCTGCGCTGGCAATTTTCCTGGTGAACTTAAAAACTTCCGTAGATGGCCAAGCCCTTGCAATACCTGATGTGAAGCCGAATCCAGTGGCAAAAGAAGCGACACATTAAGTTAGATTTCAATCAATAAAGATAATATTCCCAATGATATAGATCGCCATCGTAACGGGTGGTGATCTGTTGCTAGAATCAAAACGCATAATAAAAAGCGAGTTTAGGATGAACACGACACAATTATTTAATCAAACAACAATCACATTCAAGCGCACAGTTCTGATGAGCATGATGGCAATGAGTTTAGGGGGCATCAGCTTATCGACTCAAGCACAAACCTCAGCTCAGTCGAATCAGCAGGAAATTGAACAACTGCGCCAAGAAGTTCAGGCTCTACGCGCACTGGTTGAGCAACAGCAAAGACAAACGGCTGTGGTCACTGCACATGTTGCAGCAACACCTGCTCCAGCAAGCAAACCTGTCATGAAAATTGCCAGTGGTGCCGAATTTAATCTTTATGGAAATATTCGTGCCGATGCCTCTTATCAGGCTGAAGGTGGTTCAGCAGCACGTATGTATAACCAGATTAATGCTGTACCTTTAGAAGGTGTCGGTGAGCGTAGTGATGAATTTAAATCTACTCTGGCTGCAACCCGTTTAGGCATGGATTTTAAAGCACCAGTCGGTGCTGGAGATAAAGCTTTAAGCGGTAAAGTTGAAGTGGATTTTCTGGGCGGCGCAAGCTTTGATAACTTGCGTATCCGTCATGCTTATATCAGCTATGCCAACTGGTTGATCGGTCAAACCTGGTCGAACTTTGCAGTGCCAGATTATATTCCGGAAACTGTAGATGCATTGGTTTATGCTGGCGGTTCAATTAAACGGACGCCACAAGTTCGTTATACCAGCACCATCAGTCCTGAAACCAATCTGGTATTTGCAGTAGAAGATCCTAAAGATGCAACCATTACTGGTATTAAACAACGTCTACCTGCTTTAACGGCACGTTTAAATCATAAATTTGCTGATAATCTTACAGTCAGTGCCCGTGCGATGGGGAATGAAAAGCGTGTCAATGAAGATGAAAAAACCGCATGGGGTGTAGGGCTTGGTGCCAAGTATGATGTTGTGCCGGGTACAACGCTCAAAGCTGACTATTACCATGTCAAAGGCGATAGCAGCTTTGTATCTTATGCAAATACGGGTGTGATTACCGCTGCAAATGGCGATTTATTACAAAGTGAATTTGATTCAATTTCAGTCGGCTTAACTCAGCAGTTTAATGATAAATTGCGCGGCACATTGGGTTATGGCTATATGAATTTTGATGAAGATCAAGCTTATATCAATGCAGTCACTGACAAGACCAAAGCCAATAAAGACTTATGGCAAGCGTGGGCCAACGTGTTCTATAGCCCAACCAAGCCTTTAAGTTTCGGTCTGGAATATGTTTATGGTGAACGTGAGGCATTAGGTGCAGCCACGAATGGCAGCACTAAGGGTGAAGACAACCGTATTAATGCGGTTGCTATTTACAACTTCTAAGACTTCTTTCAATGAGAGAGAGTCTGAGCTGTAACAGAAGCGTGGATGAATTAATCCGCGCTTTTGCTCTTTTGAAGAATGGTTTCTGTCAGCAGATTGACTGCATCTTCAACCTTGGCTGTCCATTCAAACGAACAATTCAGGCGAATATAATGTTGGCTGGCAGGCTCAGGCTTAAACAGCAGTGCAGGGGCAATTGAAATATGCTGTTGAAGTAATTGTTCATAGAGCTGTTGGGCATCGACTTCTTTAGGCAACTCAATCCAGAGAAAATAACCACTGGAATAATAGTAAATTTCACAGAGGGTGCCTAAACGTGCTTTAAGTTCCTGATAAAATTTCTTTTTATATTTTCCCAGATGCTGCCTTAAATGCCGCAAATGTTTTTCATAATAATGATGTGAAATAAATTCGACCAGCGCATTTTGAAGTAAGGGACTGACCGTTAAAGTACTCATGAGCTGTAAGTGCTGAATGGCATCGGAAAATGGGCCGGCATACACCCAGCCGACGCGTGCACCCATCCCCAGAGTTTTGGAAAAAGAAGAACAGTGCAGCACCATCTGATGCTGATCAAAATATTTAACGGGTAGCGGTTTGGATGAACCATAATTTAATTCCTGATAAACATCATCTTCGATTAAATACACCTGATATTCATACAAGAGTTCCGCAATTCTCTGTTTGATTTCAGAACTGACGGTAAAACCAATCGGATTATGGACATTCAGCATCAGCCAGCACACCTTGATCGGATACTGTTTTAAAGCCTGTTCAAATGATTCGAGATCGAAGCCAAACTGTGGATGTTCCGGAATCGTAATCACCTGTAATCCCAAACGCTCGGCTGCCTGCCAAGCGCCATAAAATATGGTTTTCTGCAACAGAATAAAATCACCGGGTTGAGTTAAGGCCTGTAAAGACAGATTCAGTGCTTCTAGTGCACCAGATGTAATGACAATGTCATCTTGATTGCAGGTAACTCCTTGTAATTGATAACGGTTAGCAATCAGTTGCCGCAAGTTCTGATTGCCGGGCGGCATATGATTCTGGTTGTTATAACTGCTTTTTCTTTTGGCCTGCTGCGCCAGAATCTGCATAAATTTGGCGTTATATAACAGCTCTGCATTGGGAAAGGCAGAACCAAAAGGCACAATTTCGGCTGACTGAGTCGATTTTAAATAATTAAATACCACCGAGTTGATTTGAATTTTAGGATTTAAACCAATCTGTACGAACTGTTTGCTATTGAGCAGTGCTTGAGTGTGTTCTGCAACGTAATAGCCCGATTTGTCTTTGGCATAGACTAGACCTTGTGCTTCAAGTTCCTGATAAGCATTGAGTACCGTCATCAGGCTATAACCAGATAATTGGGTCTGTTCGCGAAGTGAAGGCAATTTTTCATGTGCCTTCCATACGCCATTTTCAATCATCTGACGGATATTCTGTGCCAGTTTTTCAGACTTATACATACACTTTCTTGAACTATAACTGTTCTAATTATTTTGATTTATAGCATATTTTAAGATGCTTAATATAACAAAAGGGAGGACTAGGCTTATTGTCATTCTATTTTTAAGCTTGAGTCTTGATACACGACAATTAAAGTGAAAATCAGGTCTCAAATTTTCTGTGTAAATTTTATCTCTACATAAATTGTATTCCCATTTTTATACGCCTCAGTCACTTGGCTTAATTTGTCACAATTCGATACTTACAAAGTTAGATTTCCTTGCTAAATTCGATCCACATGATGATAAAAAGTAAGTTACGGTTTCAGATCGAGCCATCATGCAACTATAACAACGATACGCAAATACGGACCAATAACAAGCACAAAGGAGTGGAGAATGCTCGGAAATATGATGTTTCAGCCTTTACTGATCAGCAGCATGATTGAACATGCAGGACGCTATCATGCCGATACCGAGGTAATTTCCAAAAATACCGATACCACTATTACAGTGACCAATTGGGGAGAAATTCATCAAAACTCGAAACGTTTTGCCAATGCATTACAACAACTCGGCTTGGCGCAGGGAGATCGGGTCGCGACTATTGCCTGGAATAATCATCGCCATTTAGAGTCCTGGTATGCCATTTCTGGCAGCGGCCTGGTCTGTCATACGATTAACCCGCGCTTATTTCCGGAACAGCTCATTTTTATTATCAATGATGCTGCGGATCGCGTGGTGCTGTTTGATAAAACATTTGTCCCTTTAATTAAAGCCGTGAAAGCGCTGTTGACCTCGGTCGAGCATTTTATCTGTCTGGATGCGGCTGATCCGGCAGTTAGAGAAGCGATTCCAGAAGTTCAGTTTTACGATGATCTGATTGCCGGCCAAAATGCAGATTTTGAGTGGCCAATAATTGATGAAAACTCAGCAAGCTCTCTGTGTTATACCTCGGGAACCACGGGCAATCCCAAAGGTGTGCTGTTTAGCCATCGCTCTACGGTATTACATAGCTATGCCATCATTTTACCTGACTCCTTAAATGTCTCGGCTGCCGATATTATGTTGCCTGTGGTGCCTATGTTCCATGTAAATGCGTGGGGCACACCGTATGCTGCTGCGATGGTCGGATGCACCTTGGTTCTTCCTGGACCGGGTCTGGATGGCGCCAGTCTGGTCAACCTGATTGATACTTATCAGGTTTCGGTAGCACTTGGCGTACCGACCATCTGGCAAGGTTTGATTGCCGCCGCAAACCAGTCAGGCTCCAAACTGGAAAGCCTAAAACGAAATGTAGTGGGTGGATCGGCATGCCCACCGGCGATGCTAAGAGCTTTCAAAGAACAGTTTAATTGTGAAACGATCCATGCCTGGGGCATGACGGAAATCAGCCCACTGGGTACAGCGAATCAACTCAAGACCAAACATTTGCATCTGTCTGATGAAGAAAAATTACAGATTCGTCTATCCCAAGGTCGTCCACCATTCGGGGTTGACCTACGTTTGACTGATGCAGAAAAAGGGATGCATGAAATTGAACGTGATGGACAGACCACAGGAAATTTACAGGTCAAAGGGCATTGGGTCATCAGCCATTATTTCGGCAAGGAAGAGTCTGCACTGACTGATGATGGCTGGTTTGATACCGGCGATATTGCTACGCTGGATCAGGATGGCTTTATGAAACTCAGTGATCGTTCTAAAGATCTAATCAAGTCTGGCGGAGAATGGATTTCATCGGTGGAGCTGGAAAATATTGCCATGGGACATCCGGAAATTGCGATGGCTGCCGTGATTGCCGCCCAGCATCCTAAATGGGATGAGCGCCCGGTATTGATTGCCATTAAAAAGCCGGACAGCCAGCTAAGTGAAACTGATCTGCTGGATTATTATGCGGACAAGGTAGCCAAATGGCAGATTCCAGACCGAGTCGTATTTGTTGATGCGATTCCACTCAGTGGTACTGGTAAAATGCTGAAAAAAGATCTGCGTGAATTATATGGGACTATTCTTTTGGAGCAGGCAGCAGGTTAAAGCGTCATTTAATCTAAAAATCCCAACATGAAGTCAAAAAACTGATCTCGAATAGAGGTCAGTTTTTTTATGTATAGGCTAAGCAGCGTTGTCAGTTTAAAAATGCTTTTTCTCAATCCATATCGCCTTGATTGCTACTTTTAGACGATATTGTCCGACAAAAATTCATATTATATGGCTTAGGCACATAATTTGACCTGTATTGACATGGTCTCAATATGAGAATTCTTTATCCTGAGCAATATAATAATTAGACAGTTGTACATTAATGAAACTGTCTGCGGATAAGGGGATAAAAATGACAAGCATGCCAACCTATCAGCCGCATTGGATCCGAGAAGATTTCATTGATTTTATTGGTGAAAAAATCCATCCAACTTGGGCAATCAAAAAAGTTAAGGCTGCCGTTATGGGCATTCAAGCCATCAGCCCTGACTTTTTCAAGATTCACTTACGTCCAAATCATAATTTTAAAGCCAAGTCATTTCAGGCCGGCCAGAATATTGCAGTGACTGTCGGACTGGATGGCGTACGTCATCAGCGACATTATTCTGTGGTGACGGTATTGAAAAATGGTGATCTGATCATTGCGGTTAAACAGCAGGGCAAAGTGTCACGTGCCTTAAGCCTGATGCAAATTGGTGCCGTGATCGAAATATCACAGCCGCAAGGCGAGTTCACATTGCAAAAATCCACGCAGCCGATTTTATTCCTGGCTTCAGGCAGTGGGATTACGGCCATTTATTCCTTGCTGCAAAAAGCAGTGATCCAGTCTCTGGAACAGATCGACCTGATTTATTTCACTCGAGATGATGCCTTTCATGCTGAACTGAAAACCTTGGCTCTCATGCATCCAAACTTGAAATATCACCATTTCAATACCGTGGAACACCAGCAGCATCTGACGCAGAGCTTATTGCAAAAGCTGGTGCCAGACTTTGCAGAACGAAAAATTTACGCCTGTGGCTCAGCCGGGATGATGAAGGCTGCACTGAAAATCGTCGATAAACTAGAATTGAAATCCAATTTTCATTCGGAATATTTCCAGATTGTGGTCGATGAAAAAATTAAAGCACAGCCGGTACAGTTTTTAAGATCGCAGCAAGAGTTTCAGGCGCAGTCCAACTTACTGGAAAGTGCCGAAAAGTCGGGCTTGCGACCAGCGCATGGCTGCCGGATGGGCATCTGCAACACCTGTTCCTGTACCAAGGTCAGTGGTTCGGTACGGAATGTCCTGACCGGTGAAATTGATCATGGCAATAATACCCAGATCAAACTGTGCATTTCTCAGGCAGTGAGTCCTGTGGTGATTAATTTATAAACCATTGATAAGCCATTAATTAAACTATAAGAAGGTGCTCCCATGAATATGCAAATTGATTTTAAACGACATAGCAAAAGCCAATTTCTCAGTCCGGAACAGATTGAGGAATTCGGTGCCAAAGTCGATGCAATCCGCCGCGAGGTCATGGATGATCTGGGGGAAAAAGACGCCGAATATATTTATAAAATCCGCAACTTTGTCCGCTATAGCGAAATTGCCTCACGTGGCATGCTGATGTTTGCCGGCTGGTTGCCACCGGTATGGCTGGCGGGGACAGGTCTGCTCGGTCTTTCCAAAATCGTGGAAAATATGGAACTCGGTCACAATGTCATGCATGGCCAGTTCGACTGGATGAACGATCCGAGTCTGAACGGTGTGACGTATGACTGGGATACGATTTCAACTGGCGATGACTGGAAATACACGCACAACTATATTCATCATACTTATACCAATATTGTGGGGATGGATCATGATGTGGGTTATGGGCTAATTCGAGTTAGTGAATCGCAAAAATGGGAACCACGCTTTCTGTTCAATATTCCATTGGGCATTCAGTTAATGGTGTTTTTCGAATGGTATGTTGGCCTGCAACGCCTGCATTTGGAAGACGTGATTGCTTATAAAACCAAGACCTGGAAAGAAGTTTGGGAAGAAGCAGCACCTTTGCGCCAAAAAATGCGCCGTCAGGTGTTAAAAGATTATGTATTTTTCCCGATCATTGCCGGGCCAAATGCCATTCCGGTATTTACCGGAAATGCGGTGGCCAATGTGATTCGCAGTCTATGGGCTTCTGCCGTCATTTTTAACGGTCATTTCACTGAAGATGCTGAAACCTTTGAAATGGATAATACCGACGATGAAACCCGTGCCGAGTGGTATCTGCGCCAGATTCGTGGTTCGAGCAATTTTAGCGGGACGACCTGGCTGCATATTTTGAGTGGTAATTTGAGCCATCAAATTGAGCATCACCTGTTTCCGGATATGCCGGCCAATCGCTATGCGCAGGTTGCGCCAAAAGTTAAAGCGCTCTGTGAAGAATATGGCATTCATTATAACGAAGCGAGTTTCATCAAGCAGTTTTCTACCGTTTGGGTAGGTCTCGCTAAATGTTCTCTACCGAATCACTGGACTGAGCAGGTGGTTGAAAAAACCCATGCTGCCAAATCTGTATTCAACTACTTTAAAGCGAAACTATTGTCATAATTTTTAAGCTTTACTTATTTTACCGTTTTGGTACTCCTCAATAGATTTGGATGGTCTATTGAGGAATTTTTTTTTGACCTTTATCAGATTCAATATCATTAAAATCCTCCTGTTTATGAATAAAATATGGATACAGATTTCAAAAAATGACGAAAGCAAAACAGATCCAGTACTGCTGAAACGCTTTGCCTACAACAACCTGCTTCAGCCCTAAGGGCTTCTCTCTATAATGGCCGCGTCGTTACACTTAAGGTCTCAGTTTTGAAACATCTTAAATATTTTTCAGCAATTCCATTATTAGTACTTTTAACTGCTTGTAACACCACTGAAGCACCCGCACCAGATTATCAGGGCAACTGGAAAAACACCGTGGAAAATCCAAAACTTGAAAATATTCTGGTTATTTCAAAAAATGGTGAAAATTATCTGATTACCAATACGATCAAAGATAAGGAAACCGGTAAAACCGAGAAAAAGAATCCAATGCCCGCTGCAGTGAACGAAAATGGCATGCTTCAGTTGAACGCAGGTGCAGGTATGGTCGATTTTGCAATCGATGAGAAAACCGGAAATCTGGTTGGTTCAGGCTCAATCTATAAAAAAGCCAAATAGTCAGCAAGATTTTTAAGCCACAAATAGTATTCAAGATGTCATGAACAAGGATGCTTCATGGCATCTTTTTTAGTGGATGTTGTTATTGAATGAACTTAATAATTCAGCAAAATTTTCGACATAATAATTTGCTTTGGCTTTGATCAAATCTATTTCATGAGCGGAGTGCTGGTCATACATTGCCACTACCTCGATGCCCGCATGATTGGCTGCTTCTACACCGACTAGAGAGTCTTCAATAATTAGACATTCCTCAGGTCGAAGGTTAAAGGCTTGCAAAACATTCAGATAAACTTCGGGATGAGGTTTAATGTTCTGGACATTTTCACGGGTGAGAATCAAGGAAAAGTCCTCATCAAAGCTGATTTTAGAATTAATATTTCGATTGTTATCCTGATAGCGCTGTACATTGAATAAACTGGTGGTGGTGGTCAAAGCCAGTGATATCTGTTGCTGTTTTAAAGCTTGAATCAGAAGGTCTGCCTGAGGTTTCAATTCGACGATATGATCCAGAAAATGTCGGGAAATTGTATAACGACGATTTTTTACTTCTTCTTTAGCTGGTTCAAAACCGTATTGTTCTTTTAAAAATTCACAATATTCCAAATAAGGATCTGACCTATGTTTCAAAGCGGTAAGTTGAAGATCGCGTTGTTGCTGAATCTCATGTAAATCGACTTTTCTGTTGGATAGCTCATCAATCAGGGCTGCATCGACCTGATTCCAAATGCCTACGGAATCAATTAACGTACCATCCAGATCAAAACAGACCAGCTTTTTACCCTGAAACATATAAGATTTCTCTGTATTTTTACCATTTATTCGGTGGGGCTGAGTATATCGCATACGATTTAAATGTTTAACTGACCTGAGCAAACCGGGCTGGAAATTTTACGCTAAGGGACTTTTTAATGGATTTATTCAACTGTTAAAAGTATTTATTTACGGAAAATTACAGCGAGTTTAATCCTGAAAATAGTTGCGAAGTGTTATATTTTAATCTGACCCTCAATAGACTTATGCGGATGAAAGACCTGTCCGAATGATGAGAAAGTTAAAGGAAATGTATTTCTGTGTTTGAACTTGACTGTAAATTGCTCAGTATTTTTTATTATGTCTATAAATTTAAAAACGTATCTCAGGCAGCCGATCATTTAGATATGAGCCAGCCAGCGGTGAGCAATCTGCTGAATAAAATTCGCCAGCATTATGGTGATCCTTTATTTTTACGTATTGGCAATGAGATGCTACCTACGGATCTGTCCAAACAGCTCTTTCCCTTGGTCAGCGAAGCACTGAGCAAAGTTGAAGCAATCAATAATTTTACGATCAATTTTGATCAGGTCACTTCACAGCAGCGCTTTACACTGGCGATGACCGATGTATCGCATCTGGTGTTATTGCCAAAAATTTCCCAGTATCTGAAGCAGCATGCATCCCATATCCGTCTGAATGTGCGTCCGATTACATCGGAAACCAGTTATCAAATGGCCAATGGTGAGATTGATCTGGCTTTGGGCTTCTTGCCAAATCTGGAGAATGGCTTTTATCAGCAGAAACTGTTTGAACAATATTATGTGGTGATCGCGGCGAAAGACCATCCGCGGCTCACGGATGACAGCATCACGACCGAAGAGTATTTACATGAAACCCATATCGATATTGATGCCGGGATGGGGCATTACCATATTGAAAATGAATTGCTGAATCTGGAACTTAAGCGTGACATTCTAATGCGTCTGCCAAGTTATCTGGGAGTCGGACTGGTAGTACAAGAAACCGATGCAATTGCGACTGTACCTTATTATTTGAGCGAAGTATTACTATCGCGTGGCAATCTCAAGATTTTTAATGCACCAATTGCGTTCCCGACCTATTCTGTGAAGCAGTACTGGCATATGTCTTGTCATCATAAAACCAGCCATCAATGGCTACGTAATATGCTGCATGAGATTTTAAGTAAATAAGCTTGCAGCATAGAAGGCTTGATTTAATCTTCATCTCTAGATTTTAAACTCCCGGTTCAAGCCGGGATTTTTTTATTTTGGTACATCTTGATGCCTTTTTCAGAGCCTTGCACCTGAAGTGATCATTTCTAGCTCAAAAAAAAGTATTACGAATATAAAAAATAGTATTACCAGTTTGGCACGTCCTTTGCATTTATTTAAGCATCATAAAGTGATCTAGGGTTCCGGCAGTTATTTTTTTAAAGACTGCGTCTGAGACCGAGAGTTCACGGCTTAAGTTTCAAGCTCGAGCTACACGGAGGGATAAAAGCCCGGGAGGTAAACCGTACAAGATTGGGATGGATGCAATGAGCACAATAATTTATCACGAAGATCAAGTCCTGTGGACTGAACGTTTACCGGGTGGACACCACTGTTCAGCACGCATTCAGCGTGGCGCAGTTTTACAACTCAAATCTTTAGGCGCAAATGCCAATGTTTCACTGTTTTGTGTGAATAGCGAAGACAAGCTTGAAGCCTATAACATGCCAGACAGCTTAAAAGGTCAACACAGCGCATTTTTAAGTACAGGGCACATTTTAGCGTCGGATTTAGGGCGCGCGATGGTATCCATTGTGAAAGATGATCATGGTTGGAATGATGCCTTTTGTGCGCCAAGTACAGCACAGCAAATCGAACAACAGTTTGGCACTCAAACTTTCCAAGATGCGCGTAATGACATGTACCGCAATGGTAAAGACAGCCTACTTTTAGAGATGACCAAGTTTTGTTTATCTGCAACTGATCTTAGCAATAGCTTAAACCTCTTCTCAAAAGTACAACCGGATGACAACGGCAACTTATCGTATGTTGCATCTGACAATACTGATCAAGTAATTGAATTGCGTTTTGAAATGGACTGCTTGGTGTTTTTATCGAGTGCGCCACATGCTTTAGACAATTCGACTGAATATGCACCTGCCGATATTCAATTATCTTTATTTAAGGCTTTGCCTTTAGGCGACACCGATGTCTGCCGTGATTCATGCCCGCAAAATCAGCGTGCATTCCAAAATAATAACCGCTACTACGCTTTAACTGCTTAAGGGGAATGATCATGACTGCACTCGTAAACCCAACACAAAATCATGAAAAATCAGTACTGAGCGAAGTATGTCCTGCCGGCGAAGCGTGGATGTGCGAAGTCAAAAAAGGCCAGTACTTCCGTATTGTCGACCTTGAAGGCAACCAGGCGGTTGATACTTTATTTATTTCCGCACATAACCCTGAAGAGCGTTATAGCGCAACCGATACTTTGGCGATGAACCGTCAAATTTATCTCGAAAAAGGCACAACTTTATATACTAACTTTGGCAATAAAATCGCCACCATTAATGATGACAATTGCGGTCGCCATGACACTTTAGGCGGTGCATGTTCATGTGAAAGTAATACGGTCCGTTATGCCCATGACAAATACCCAATGCACAGTTGCCGTAACAATTTCATGATTGCGTTGTCACAACATCCCATTGCCAAAAAGCATGGTTTAAACGTGCGCCACATTGGACCAAACATTAACTTCTTTATGAATGTTCCCGTCACTTCAGAGGGTCACTTAAAATTTGATGATGGTATTTCTGCACCAGGTAAATATGTCGAAGTGAAAGCCGAGATGGATTTGATTGTGTTGATCTCAAACTGCCCACAACTAAATAACCCATGTAATGCCTATAACCCAACAAAAATTCAACTGATTGTCCGTGAAGGCGAGGTATAAGACTATGACTTTAAAATATGGGTTTAATAAAGTTCTCATCGCCAACCGTGGTGCAATTGCTTGTCGTGTCATCCGTACCCTTAAAAAATTAGGCATCCAATCGGTTGCGGTGTATTCGGAAGCAGATCGTGATTCCTTGCATGTGACTTTAGCTGATGAAGCGGTCTTTATTGGTGATGCACCTGCAAGCCAAAGCTATCTGAATGTCGATAAAATCTTAGAAGTGGCCAAACATACCGGTGCGCAAGCGATTCATCCGGGCTATGGATTCCTGTCTGAAAATGCCGAATTCTGTAATCTCTGTGAAGCACAAGGCATTGTGTTCTTGGGCCCAAATGCCGAGCAAATGAAAGCATTTGGTCTGAAACATACTGCACGTGAATTGGCGATTCAAGCCAATGTACCGTTATTGCCAGGTAGCCAATTATTGGCTGATGAAGCTGAAGCCCTGCTTGAGGCTGAGCGTATTGGCTATCCTGTGATGCTGAAAAGTACCGCAGGTGGTGGTGGTATTGGCATGCGTTTGGTGTGGAATGCGGAGGAGCTGAAAGAAGCTTATGCAACCGTGTCTTATTTAGCGCAAGCCAACTTTAAAGATGCAGGCCTTTACTTAGAAAAATTCGTACAAAATGCTCGTCATATCGAAGTGCAAATCTTTGGTGATGGCAACGGTTTAGTTCTAGCACTGGGCGAGCGTGATTGTTCGGTGCAACGTCGTAACCAAAAAGTGATTGAGGAAACACCTGCGCCACACATTACAGATGAACAACGTGCCTATATTCAAAATGTCGCGATTCAATTGATGCAATCGGTGAATTACCGCTCGGCAGGTACAGTTGAATTTGTGATGGATACCGACACCCAAGAATTCTACTTTTTGGAAGTGAATACCCGTCTACAAGTGGAACATGGCGTTACTGAACAAGTCTTTGGTGTCGATCTTGTGGAATGGATGGTGACTTTAGGCAGTCGCGATTGGGTTGCACCTACATCAACACTTGAGTCTCAAGGTCATTCGATTCAAGTGCGTCTTTATGCCGAAGATCCAATCAAAAACTTCCAACCAAGTGCAGGACTTTTGACGCATGTTGAGTTCGATGCCAACGCGCGTAATGAAACTTGGGTAGAAACAGGTTCAAACGTCTCATCTTTTTATGATCCAATGATTGCCAAAATTATTGTGACTGCGGATGATCGTGATTCTGCAATTCAAGCCATGACAGTTACGCTCGCTAAAACCCAAGTGGCGGGCATTGAAACCAACCTTGAATATCTACAAAACATTATCGACTGCAATGTCTTTAAAGCCGGTACGCAAACCACACGTTTTTTAAATACCTTTGAGTGGAAAACTCAAAAAATTGAAGTGCTACAAGCGGGCATTCAAACCGCCGTGCAAGATGTGACAGGACGTTTAGGTTACTGGGATGTTGGTGTTCCGCCATCAGGTGCGATTGATCCGCTGTCTTTGAATGTCGCAAACCAATTGTTGGGCAATGCACCGAATACCGCAGGGCTAGAATGTACACTCCAAGGACCAAGTTTAAAATTCCATTGCGATAGCCAAATTGTCTTGGCAGGTGGCGATATGCCATCGACGTTGGATGGTGTTGCTGTCCCAATGTGGCAAACTGTGAATGTGCGTAAAGGTCAGACGCTGAAATGTGGCAAGATCGCCACAGGTTGCCGTACTTATATCGGGATTAAAGGTGGTCTGAATGTGCCTGAATATTTAGGCTCACAAGCGACTTTTACCTTGGGTCAGTTTGGCGGTCATGCGGGGCGTAATTTACTGATTGGCGATATGCTTCCAATCACGGCATTTACATCTGATGACGTGAAAGCCTTAATAGAAGATCAAATCCCAACATTTTCCAATTCTTGGGAAATTGCGGTGATGTACGGTCCACATGGTGCGCCTGATTTCTTTACCAAAAACGACATTGATACCTTCTTTGCCAACGAGTTTGAAATTCACTTCAACTCTAGCCGTACCGGAATTCGTTTGATTGGTCCAAAACCAGAATGGGCTCGTCAGGACGGTGGCGAAGCGGGTCTGCATCCATCCAATATTCACGACAATGCTTATGCGATTGGTGCCATCGACTTTACTGGGGATATGCCAATTATCTTAGGTCCAGATGGCCCAAGCCTCGGTGGTTTCGTGTGTCCTGCGGTGGTGATCAATTCTGAGCTTTGGAAACTCGGTCAGCTCAAAGCCGGCGATAAAGTCAAATTTGTACCTCTCAGCTATCATCAAGCGAAATTGCTGAACGAAAAATATCATGCACAATTAACTGCCCAAGATACGCAAGCGGTGACTTTTGATGAAGCATTTTATCCTGAAATCAGTACGCTGAAATCTGCCATTTTAGATACCTTAAAAGGTCAAAATGGTACGCCTGATGTGGTGTATCGTCCTGCCGGTAACAACTATATGTTGGTGGAATATGGCGAGTTAGTTTTAGATTTAAACCTACGTTTCCGTATTCATGCGCTGATGCAATGGGTGAAAGATCAAAATATTCAAGGCATTATTGACCTGACACCGGGCATTCGTTCACTGCAAATTCACTTTGATTCGACCCAGCTCGATCAGATTGATTTACTGCGTATGCTTCAAGTCGCTGAAGAGCAACTGCCTGATGTCACCGAGATGCAAGTGCCATCACGTACCGTGTATTTACCACTGGCTTGGGAAGATTCACAAACGCAATTGGCTACTGAACGCTATATGCAAACCGTACGTCCAGATGCGCCGTGGTGTCCGGACAATATCGAATTTATCCGTCGTATTAACGGCTTAAAAGACAAACAAGCTGTGAAAGATGTAGTGTATAACGCAAGTTATCTGGTCATGGGCTTGGGCGATGTGTACTTGGGTGCGCCTGTGGCAACGCCACTTGATCCGCGTCAGCGTTTGGTCACCACAAAATATAATCCTGCACGCACTTGGACGCCTGAGAATGCCGTGGGTATTGGCGGTGCGTATATGTGTGTCTACGGGATGGAGGGTCCAGGGGGTTATCAGTTTGTCGGTCGTACTTCGCAAATGTGGTCACGCTACCGTAAAAACCCTGACTTTGAACAAGGTATGCCGTGGTTACTGCGCTTCTTTGACCAAATTAAGTTTTATGAAGTGTCTGAAGCGGAACTCATGCAAATGCGTGAGGACTTTAAAGCAGGTCGTTTAAAACTACGTATTGAAGAAGGTGTATTGAACCTCAAAGAATACAACGACTTCTTAACTGAAAACCAAGAATCTATTTCGGCATTTAAAGCGGTGCAACAAGCCAACTTTGATGCAGAGCGCCGTCGCTGGCATGAAGCAGGTCTTGCGGAATATGTCTCTGAAAGTCTAGATGCTGTGGATGATGGCGAAGGTGTTGAAGTGCCTGAAGGTGGTTGTGCGGTGGAATCACATATGCCGGGTTCAATTTGGAAAATTGAATGTCAGTCGGGGGATATTGTGGAAGAAGGTGCAACACTTGCGGTGATTGAAGCGATGAAGATTGAGATTCCAATTATTGCGCCTGAGCGTATGCGTGTCGATGCGATTACCATTGAAAAAGGGCAGACGGTGAAAACGGGGCAGGTGTTGTTTACATTAGCGCCAGTGGCTTAAAGAATCCTCCCTAACCCTCCTTTTGCAAAGGAGGGAATTTCCCCTCTTTATTCTTGCGCTATATATAGCTCCGGGTTAGGGGAAATTTAAAGCAAAAAGACCGTCCCTAAGGGCGGTTTTTCATTTGCAATATAGATTACAGTCTATTATGATATAGCTTATAGTCTATATGAAAAGTTTGGGATATGTGGACGGTTATTACCACCGATGTATTTAACCAATGGCTTGAACAGCAAGATGAATCGACACAAGAAAAAGTGTTAGCTGCTTTGGTTGTGTTGCAATCACAAGGCCCAAGTTTAGGTAGGCCCTTAGTGGATACGGTATATGATTCTAAATATACCAATATGAAAGAGCTACGTGTGCAACACCGTGGTAAACCGATTCGGGCATTCTTTGCTTTTGATCCACTTCGACAAGCGATTGTTTTATGTATTGGTGATAAAAGCGGTAAAAAGCGTTTCTATACAGAAATACTCACGATTGCCGATGAGCAATATACTTTGCATTTAAAGAGTTTAGGAGATTCTTGATATGGCTAAAACATTACAAGAACTTTTGGCAAGTCGTTCAACCGAGAGCCAAGCACGTATTCAAAAAATGGCAGAAGAGCTATTGCTTGAGCAACATTTACATATGATTCGTGAAGAGCTTGAGATTTCCCAAAAAGAACTGGCTGAAACTCTAGGCATTAAACAACCATCTTTATCTGCAATTGAAAATCGTGGTAATGATTTAAAAATTTCAACTATGAAAAAATATGTTGAAGCGATGGGTGGAAAGTTACGTATAGATGTAGAACTACCAACAGGTAAGCATATTGGGTTTAATGTATAACCTCTCGTACCTGAGCGTATGTGATTACCATTGAAAAAGGGCAAACGGTCAGAACGGGGCAGGTTGTTGTTTACTTTGGCGCCAGTGGCTTGATGCAAAATGAATAAAAAAGACCGTCCGTGAGGACGGTTTTTTGTTTTTTAGTAGTGACTTATGTATAAACTATGTGAGAAAATGTAAAAATTAAGAAAAATATGTGCCACCATTGTGATTGAACAGCTTTTAAATATTGAAAATCAAATCAATAGATTTATTCATTTATTAGAATCTAATAATTATATAAATAGTGAAAATTCATTGTTATTTGAAAATTATAATAATCTAAATAAAGAATTTATTCTTTTTATAAAGGATATTCATAAAATTATTAATGAAATTGAAATATTTTTTAATAAAAAAAGAAATGAAATAGTTGATTTTGATATAGATAAATCTATAGGTTATTGTCATGATTTAAGTGAAAAGATTAATTATATTGAAAGGGATTATAAAAATTTTAAAGTTTTAGATGAGATTGAGAAAGTTACTTTATCAAATAATATTCTTAGAAAAGTTAAATATCTTAGAAAAAGTTTTAATTCTTACTATCGATCTACACTTGGAATCCAAAGTAATAATAAGAAAGTTTTTATTGAAATCGAAGATATTAAAAAAACAATAGAGAAAAGATATGAAAATGAGTTGTTTGTTTTTAAAAATAAAATAAATGAGCTAACAGAGTTAAATTATAATAAATTAAATGAATTATCTAAAAATTTAGATAACACATTAAAAGAATTTAATATAAAAAATGATCAACATTTATCTTTAAATAAGAAGAAATTAGATGAAATTTTAAATTCCCATCAAAATGAAAATAGTATACTGACTCAAGAAATAGCAGAACAAAAAATTGGTATGAGAAATGCTTTTGTTGAATTTATGAGTGAAGCTGAGCAAATTAGAGAAGATTACATACTGAAATTTAGTAAATACTTTAGCGAAATTCAAGAAGGTTGGGAAAAAATACAGCAGATAAAAACCGAGAATGTATATTTAAATGCGTACAAAAAAAACAATATTCGAGCAAGATCGAATGAAAAAAAGTTTATTCAAACTTTATATTTAAGTTTATTTATATCATTAATTTTAATTGCATCTTTTATTTTTGAAAAAATCGATTTCCAAGTATTTTTAACACTAAAGATCATGGTTTTCATTTTTTTTGGTATTTTAGTTACATATTATCTTAAACTAGCATCGCACTATCGTCGGCTTGCTGATCAAGCAGAACAAACACATTTAGAACTCTTAGCTTTTCCACAATATGTTGCCAGTCTTGACCCACAAAAAACAAATGAAATTAAAGAGCAATTGGCTCTAAAATATTTTGGTAAGGAATTAGACTCTACGGGCTATCAAAAGATGGGGGATGCTGTGCAAGAGCAATTAAAGACTAGTGTTGAATTGGTAAAAGCAGTTTCAGTGATTAATAGTCATAATAAGATATCAGATAACATAGAAGATAAAAAATCAGAAGATAATAAACTAAAGTTTAATAAGGCTGGATAATTATGTTTACGCTTGAATCAATGAAAATATCTTTGTATTTTTTAGTGATCTCCTCTTTTATTTATATTTTAGTTGATAATAATAAATTTTGGATTTTTTTATTTTCTCATAAAATAAGTGGTTTTTATAACTTGGATGAGGAAAATTTTAATTTAAAAATAATAGATAAAGATTTAGCCTTAAAAACTATGGATGTAAATGAGGATTTTGTAAATTACGTTTTTGGAAAAAGTAATATTAAGGAGGCTTTTATTTTGTATTTTATTTGCAGGGATTATTTGGTTTTTATTGATAATAAGATAGTCATAAAATTAGAAGCAGGTAAAAAAATAAAAAAATATGAGAATCTAAATTCTCCTATACTAACTGTATCCGAATCATCAAAGGTTTCATATTTTTTATGCTCTTTGGTTGCTATGATTATACTTTTCTTATCGCATAAATATTTTAAGGGTGATCTAGATGCCTTAATTTTATCATCTTGTTTTAGTATTATTCTTTTATACTTAGGTGTAGCTAAATTAATTGAAAGTAAACTATATGAGCTTGCAAATAAATTTACTGAACTAGATTGAAAATACGATTTATTCTTAGAATCATTATATTCATTAGCTCGAAACGATTTTAGACAATCCCAAAATCCCGAAAAACAAACTGAGTGGCTCAGTTGACTTATATAAAGTCAAACTTAGATCGGCAGGCTATCGCTTGGCCTATCAAGTGATTGATGCCAAAATTGTGTTATTAGTGCTAGACGTAGACCGTAGAGATACCATTTATAAAAAGATGTGAAAATTTTTTCTGGAAGTGCTTGCCATTGCTAAAATATCTTTCAGCCGCACTTTGATGCACACACGAACCTCAATGGTGCAAAATGGCCTATTTTTTAGGCATAATTAAAAAATAAATCATTCTTGTTTTTCCTCTTTTTACGTATGTAATTAATTTCCCACGCATTCTGCTTAAATCTATTCTATTTTTATATTGTGGCATGCTTTATGCTTTTATTTATATACAACTATAAATAGAGGAGAACAAAACACTTGATCACTCATTACAAACATCGGTTAACCATTCATGTATAAAAAGAATAGCAAGGACATGAGCATCAAAATGGAATAACTGATGAAAAACTCCACTTACTTTTGCTTTAGAACAAGCCCCATCTCACTATTATGGGGCTTTTTTTCGCCTTTTTACCCAATTTTATTTATCACCTTCCAATAAGCACAAACTGGCACGCTTTCTGCATTTTCCTAAGTAATACGAAATTCTGGTTTTGTAATATCCACAGGAGATGCACATGAACAATCCGACATCAAATAAAAAAATGCATCCATGGCTTCACTTTCTGGTTGAGCTGCTCAGCGTACGCGCAGGCTTTCACATTAAACAGTCTTCCCAATACCAACCCAAGGATCAACATCGTGCCTAAACAAAAATTGGCACGGATCAGTATTACCGTGCCAGAAACCACGCTACATGCGATGGATCAAAAAATTGTCGAGCAGCACTATGAAAGCCGTTCACAGGCCATTGTCGACATGATTAACCGCCACCTGATTGATGATCTGGTGATCCGAGATGAAGTTATGGTTGGTACGCTTACCTTGCTCTATGACGTTAGCCTGAAACCGCTGCGCAGTCAGCTGGTCGATCTGCAGCAGCAGTATTTGGCGCAAGTGATCAACTCACTTCATATCCAGCTGGATGATGAAAAAATCCTGCAAGTCATGCTGATGCAGGGCGCGAGCAGTGATCTGAAAGAAATTAGCGAACAATTTATTGCACTGAAAGGCGTGATTAAAGGCCATCTCGAACTGATGGATGCCGTCATGCCACCTATTCCACAAAATACCGAACACACTTAAGGAGAACAGCTGTGCACAACTTATGGACTGTACAGGACTGGCAACACGCCTACCAGAATAACAATATCCAGCTTAGTGACCTGATTGAGTATGTTGCCGGGTTGAATAATGACGATCATGCCTGGATTTCAATTGCGACGGCAGCACAATTACAGGCACAAATTGATGCATTAACTGGTGCAGATACTGAAAGCTTGCCACTTTATGGGGTGCCATTTGCGGTCAAGGACAATATTGATGTTGCAGGGTTCTATACCACAGCAGCATGTAAAGAGGCAGCTTATCTGGCGACTTCCGATGCAACAGCAGTAGCCAAATTAAAAGCTGCCGGCGCGATTGTCGTGGGTAAAACCAATCTAGATCAGTTTGCGACGGGTCTGGTCGGTGTGCGTTCCCCATACGGCGCCGTGAAGAACAGCTTTAATCCTGAATATATCAGTGGTGGTTCGAGTTCAGGTTCCAGTGTAGTGGTAGCCAATGGATTAGTGCCATTTTCACTGGGTACAGATACTGCAGGTTCAGGACGTGTACCGGCAGGGCATAATAACATTGTTGGACTCAAACCGACCAAAGGCTGGTTCTCGACTACCGGCCTGATTCCGGCTTGCCGCACCATCGATGTGATTTCGATTTTTGCATTAACGGTGGATAATGCCTGGCAGGTAGCGCAAGTCATGCAGGGCTATGATGCCAGCGATGATTATTCCCGAGTACATCCTCAAAATGTACCGAGCCAATTTTCAAAAGGGAAAATTGCCATTCCAGATACACTGGAATTTTATGGCGATGCTGAAACTGAAAAAGCATTCCAGCTGGCGATCGCACGTGTACAAAGCTTGGGTTATACGGTTGAGCCGATTGATTTTGCTCCATTTCAACAACTGGCAGCGGCCTTGTATAACCGCTCTTGGGTGGCTGAACGTACCAGTGCCGTGGAAAAAATGGTGCAACGCGAGCAGACCCATCCGGTCATTGGCCAGATTATTGCGCAGGCAGACCGGTTCAATGCGGTCGATGTCATGCAGGATGAATATGAACGTGCCCACCTGAGCCGTGTTATTCAAAATACACTGGCAGATTATGATGCCTTGATGGTGCCTACTGCACCCACCATTTATCGCATTGCAGAAGTAGAAGCCGATCCTCTGGTAAAAAACAGCCACATGGGCGCTTATACCAATTTTGTCAATTTTGCCGACCTGTCGGCTTTGGCATTACCAAATAGCATTCGTGCTGATGGTCTTCCAACGGGTGTGACCTTTATTGCGCCAGCCTGGATGGATGAAGCACTGGCCAAATTCGGGCAAAAATGGCAGCAATCGAGCCAGTTAAAGCTAGGCACCTCTGAACTTAGCTATGAAAAAACAACTGAAATCTCATCGGATCACAGCGTCAAACTGGCTGTCGTCGGTGCACATCTAAGTAGAATGCCGCTGAACTTTCAGCTGACCACACGCAGTGGCACCCTGATCAAGCAGACCCGGACTGCTTCGCATTACAAACTCTATGCTTTAAAAAATACGACACCGCCAAAACCTGGCCTGCAATACAACGCGAAAGGTTCTTCAATTGAAGTAGAGGTCTGGGACATTCCGCGTGCACTGTTCGGAGACATTGTTGCAGAAGTTCCGGCACCTTTGGGGATCGGCAATGTCCAGCTGATTGATGGCACTTGGGTCAAAGGCTTTATCTGTGAAGGCTATGCACTTGAGGATGCAACAGATATTAGTCATTTCGGTGGCTGGCGCGAATTTATGAAATCTAAACAACTTTCAAATACCAAATTTAAATGTGAATGCATAGGGGAAGTCGCAAAATGATCAAAAAAGCACTGATGTCCGTTTCCGTACTGTCTGCAATCCTTTTTAGTGGCTGTGACAATACCGCTAAAGTACCTGAACCAAATGCCAAGGCAGAAGGAGGTGTGACTACTCAGCCCATCCGGATTGGTTATAGTGACTGGCCGGGATTTGTGGCCTGGCAGGTGGCGATTGAAAAAGGCTGGCTGGAAGATGCCGGAGTTAATGCCGATTTTAAATGGTTTGACTATTCTGCTTCACTCTCTGCATTCGCAGCGAATCAGCTGGACGCCGTACTGGTCACCAATGGTGATAATCTGGTCACTGGTTCTGGCGGTACCAAGGGTGTGATGATTATGGCAACTGATTATTCAGCTGGAAATGACGTGATTATTGCCAAGAATGGCATTAATTCGATTCAGGATCTGCGCGGTAAAACAATCGCGACTGAAAAAGGCCTCGTTGATCACTTGTTACTGTCCACTGCACTGGATGATGCCAAGGTTAAACTGAATGAAGTTAAACTGGTCAATACCATGACCAATGAATTGCCACAGGTGTTTGCCACTCCCGATATTGATGCGATTGCGGTATGGCAGCCAGTGGCGAATCAGGCTTTATCCGCGGTGGCCGGTTCCAAGATTATTTTCACCTCTAAAGACAAGCCGGGATTAATTTACGATACCTTGACCGTGAATCCAGCCCATCTGGAAGCCAATAAAGAGCAATGGAAAAAGGTGATTCAGGTTTGGGATAAAACCGTCAAATACATCAATGACCCGGCGACTCGTGAAGATGCCGCACAGATCATGGCCAAACGTGTTGGTGTCGATGCGAAAACCTATATGCAGTTCATTGATGGTACGCATTTACTTGATCTGGCCGCCAACAAGAAAGTCTTTACCAAAGGTGATGGTTTCGACTCGATCTATGGTTCCAGCTATCATGTGAACAAGTTCAATGTGGCCAACGGCATTTATACGACTGAAATGAATGTGGATGGCGTGATTGTTCCTACATTAGTACAAGAACTCAAATAGAGTATATCTCCTCATTCGGGAATATAATCTAGACCCATAAAAAATCCCCAGATTGGGGATTTTTTATTGTTAGATGAATATTAAAATATTAAAGCTGCGTACTTTTGGAAAAGACATTGATAAAAATAATGCCAATGATCATAAACGCCAGACCGATCAGCGCGGGAAGATCCAGTTCCTGTTTAAACACCAAGAGACCAACCGTTGAAATCAGGATAATGCCGGCACCGGACCAGATTGCATAGGCAATGCCCATCGGAATGGTTTTCATGGTCAGTGACAGGAAAAACAGGGCAACGGCATAACCGGCAATGGTGGCAAGTGAAGGCCAGAGCACGCTAAAACCATTGGAAGCTTTCAATGCAGAAGTCGCAATGACTTCTGCAATAATGGCAATCGAAAGATATAAAAAAGACATATTTCTCCCTATAACACCCGTTCTGCATGTTGCATCAGGTGATCCTGTTCTGACTTCAGCCAGATTTCAGCTTGTGTAGTCGTGGGGGTTGTATATTGAAATTGGTAATCTGGCTGGTATATATCCAGCTCAAAAATCAGGTCAATGTCGCGACCATCTAAAATGACATGCTGAACCAGACTGCTTCCATTGAGAACTTCAAAATTTTCCAGGTTAAAGAGTTTGCCTGTCTCACTGCTGCGGGTGCTGTAAGTTTTAGCTTGACCATCAGTCCCGATAGAAACCTCAAAACTTTCCACCAAGGCAAACACGGTCGGATCGACAGCTTTCAAGTCCATTTGAGCTACTGCACTTTGCACTTCAGGCAAACGCGTCAGAGCATAGGCAATATGATCAGCACAAATAATCAGGCCACCATCCATTTTCAGTTCCTGACCAGATTGAACATCAAGCGCAGACTGAAGCCGCAGCCCTACAAATAAACCGTGCTGTACCTGCTGGCGCCAGTCTTCGACATACACATTACTTGGAGAAAATTCCAGAATGCAGTTGCCAATCGCATGCAACCTGGCTGGTTCCGGCCATTGCACATGATTCTGGTAATTGGCGTAGTCTTTCACGTCCCAGGACAAGAGTTGGCTAGCGTTATCCCAAAACGTATTGCCAATCCAGCCTTGGCGTTCCTGAACAGCAGTTCCCGTCTGGCTTTTTAGACGAAGATCAATGGTAAAACTGTGCGACTGAAACCAGTACACAATGGTATTTTCATCAGTTAGGCCATTATAAAAACTGATGCTTTTACGCCGAAATGCCCCATATAAAAAGCCCGGAATAATCTCTGGCTGAGGGGTAGTGGGCTTTAAAGTTTTAATTACTTCAAACAGATTCATGATGCTGTCTCCGTCTGTTCTTCAAGTCCAAAAGAGGAAAGTGGTACAGCATTTTTTAAGATCAGTTCACCGCTAGCAACGCGCTGTTTTAAATATTGAAAGGTCTGGGCGGTCTGATTAAACAGATGTTCGCCCCCGATCAGGGCAGAATATTTGGAGTTTTCAGTGTGAATAACCGGTTCAATCACGGTGTCATAATTGCAGGCGCAAAACAGAGGGAATGAATAACGTTCTTCAGAGACTTTTTTCACGCGGTGCTTGGTGGCGAGATATTTACCATTTGACAGAATTTCCATCATGTCACCGATATTCATCACCAGTGTATTTTCAATCAGTGGAATGTCGATCCATTCGCCGGCTTTATTCAAAACCTGTAAGCCGGGTGCGGTGGGTAACAGCAAGGTAAAGCATTCGTAATCGGTATGTGCGCCAATGCCTTCGGCATCTTGCACTTCCGGATTATAGGGATAATGAATCAAGCGTAGCTGACTTGGTGCATCAGTAATTTTGCTTTCAAAAAAGTCCTCACGAACGCCCAACGCCAGTGCAAAGGCAGAAAAAATCTGCCGGCTGATCTCACGCAGATGACTATAGTATTGGCTGACAATAGACTTGAAATCCGGATGGTCTGGCCATAAGGTGGGCCCAAGTAAAGGACAGTCTTTTCTTACCCCCTGATAATCATAATTGACATCATAGGCTTCTTTTAAATCATAACTGTTGCCGGCAAACTGTTCTTCGCCAATCGGCACATAGCCACTATGGTTTTTTGATTTGCCAATATAGTGCTGCATTTTGGTGTCCAGATCCTGAGAAAAATAGGACTGGGCCATTTCAATCAGGGCTTTGGCGTAATCAGAATTAAACTGGCTACCTTGCAGATAAAGAAATCCGACTTCTTTACAGGCATGATCCAGAGCATGAGCAACTTCAATACGATCGGCTAAATCCGGACTTTGTAATTTTGAAATATCAACCAGTGGGAGTACATATTGCGCTTGCATGATAATCACCTCTAATGTTGGTCGTCCAACACAGCGATTAAAACCTTCGGGTCGTCCCAAAGGCATTTTGGATAAGATTATTTATTGCTGCTGACCTTGGTCATACGCGGAATGACCGGCAGTTCTGCCAGTGCCGGATCCAGTTCATCTTCTTCAGCATGCACCAGATAATCGACACGTTGTCTTAACTGTTTAAATTCAGGACTAAGCATGACGTCTGGATGGCGTGGACGAGGTAGATCAACTTCGATAATTTCTTTGATTTCACCCGGATTGGCTTTCAGCGCCACAATACGGTCGGCCAGTAAAATGGCTTCATCCATATCGTGGGTCACAAAAATAATGGTGATATCAATGTTTTGCCATAGGTCCATCAGGTGACGCTGCATTTTTTGCCGCGTATGTGGATCAAGTGCCCCAAAGGGTTCATCCATCAACAGGATTTTCGGTTCATTGACCAAAGCTCGGGCAATCGCGACACGCTGTTTCATCCCGCCAGACAACTCATGCGGATACTGGTTTTCATACTTTTCCAGACCAATGATATTGATCCATTCACGTGCCTGTGCTTCTGCCGCTGCACTACTTTGGCCTTTCATGCGCGGACCAAACATGACATTTTCCTTGACGGTTTTCCATGGAAACAGGGTATAGCCCTGAAACACCATGCCACGCTCCGGACTTGGGCCGGTAATTGGCTGGCCATCCACCAGAATCTCACCACTGCTATAAGGATCCAGACCGGCCACTACACGGCTAAAGGTTGACTTGCCGCAACCGGAAGGCCCAATCACACAGATGAACTCACGCTTATGAATTTTCAAATCTAGAGCATTTAAAACCGTACGTTCAGTTTTGCCATGACTGAATTTTTGTGTCAGTTGCTTCGCTTCCAGAATCACCGGACGGCTATAAATCTTGTCAAAGTATTCGCGGGTATTAAATTCAGTGTTTTGCATCAGTTAGCTCCCGGTTTCCATTTAAATAAGCGTTGTCCCAGTTTCATTAAAATCACATCACACAGCAGACCAATCACCCCAATGATCAGGATCGCGGCAAAGACATTATCAAAGTTCTGATAGCGGGCTTGCTGGGTAATGAACCAGGTAATTCCGGAGGTGCTGCCGATCAATTCTGCTACGATCAGGTATGTCCATGCCCAACCCAGCAGCACACGCAGATTGCGGTAAATTTCAGGCAGGGCCGCTGGAATCACCACATGCAACAGGCTTTTCAGTTTATTGGTGCCCAAGGTAAAACCGGCTTCAATCAGGCTGCGATCCACCAGACGTGTGGTATTGGCAATGATCAGGATTTGCTGGAACAGGGTTCCTATCACAATAATGGCAATTTTGGGTGCATCATTAATTCCGAGAATTGCCACTGCCAGTGCACCAAAGGCGGGAGCAGGTAAATAGCGGAAAAACTCAACAAAGGGTTCGGTCAGCTGGGAAATTTTATTTGAAAATCCGCATAAAATACCGAGTGGAATACCAACCAAGGAAGAAATAAAGAACGCGGTAAAGACCAGTTTGATACTGTGCCACAGGTTTTCATGAAACCAGGGTGCATTGGCTTGGGTAGGCTCCGTGGTAAAAGCTGTGATCAGTGCAATCGCAACTTCATGTGGTGCAGGTAGATAAATTGGGTTGACCAGAATACCTTGCGGCGGAGCCAGACCCTGATCTACTGCAGACTGCGCAGCAGAAAAAAACTGGTTTTTATCAATACGACTCTCGACCTGTAAATAGGCAACACTACCTGAATCCGTAATTTGGACTTGTGGATGCCAGATAAATGGCAAATAACTGACTGCACACCAGATCAGAATTGGTATTAAAAACGACCCCAAGCCAAACAGTAACTTATTTCTTTGACTGAGTTCACGCGCAACGTAACTCATAGTGTTGCCCCTCAATATTACAATTTTTATAAAACGTAATACTGATTAAGCAAAATGGATGCCATTTCATCCCAAATCCTGAAATGACTTTAAAAAGGACTTATTTTTATAGCAAAAATTAGCAGACAACTCTTAATCATATTCAAGAAGTTAGATCAGAATGCAGAGATTTTTTAATCATTTTCTGGAAAATAGACTCAATGAAAAAGACCTGAAAAATCAGGCCTCTTTTTTCAGTAACATCATTTAGCCAATAATGTCTGCATGCTGGCTTTGCAAACTATAGATGCACTGTTCTGCAATCTGTTTTTTCTCGGCTACGGTCATTTCAATATCTTCCCATTTCTGCATCTGCTGCAGAAGCCAGATAAAATCATCGACTTTCGGTTGGGCACTTTTCCCAACAAAATTCCGGATAATATTCTTGATCTTGTAAAAGTCATAGACATGCCGCTGGGCGGAACATTCAAACTGAATAATCTGATAATCGACTAACATATCCCAGACTTCGGAAAGATCAGGGCGCTGCTTTAAATCATCCTGCGCTTTTTGTACTGCCTTGACCACTGCCTCTACGGTAAATGGATGCTGTTCTGCCCATTCCTGGGTCATGGCCAAGACTTTATCGGCAACTTTTGGAATGACATTCTGGCTTGCCGCGACGATAAAACTATAGCCTTCAAGTTTGGCCTGAATATTCCAGGGTTCTCCCACGCAAAAGCCATCGAATACCTGTTCCGCGATTCCTTTTACCATGGAAGGCGGTGGAGAGGTCATCAGCTGGATATTCTTGGCCAGTTGTGGATCAGTCAGCGCCAGCCATTCTTTTAAACAGTAATGGTGAATCGAATATTTATACACATAGGCCAGATTGATGGAATGATTCTGTTGTAAAGCCTGTACCAGTTTCTTTGAGGTATTCTGTTCATCATCCCCAGGCTGGATGCCGAGTTCATAGCACAAATCCTGGCGCAGGCTAATAAAAGCCTGATTCACGCTCAGTACTAGAGGGGTTTGCAAAGCCACCTGTAACTGGTCTGTACCCAGGGCGGCAGCGGGCAGCATGGCAGACAAGCAATGTGCAGCATCCAGAAAGCCATAGGCCAGACGGTCACGCAAACTAGACCAGGAGGCTTCATGGATTAAATTGATGGTTAATCCTTGCTCAGCAAAATACCCCTGTTTTTCGGCCCAGAGAATGGCAACACAATCAAGTAAAGGAATATAGCCAATATTGAGTTCAGTTTTTTCTAATGTGGACATATGCTTTTCCTTATTGGCCCAATAACAGCTTCTGTGCATCCAGTAAGCGTCTGGCCATTTCACCAATGGTAATCCGGTGACTCATGGCATTTTTACGCAATAAAGCAAAAGCTTGCTCTTCCGTTAATGCATGCAGCTGGATGAGCAACGCTTTGGCTTTATCGATATCTTTACGGTCAATCAGTTTGTCCTGGGTTTCTTTTAAATCATTCAGCAGCTTTTTATGCTTGCGAAACTGTTCAATTGAAATTTCCAGAATGCTTTCTAGTTTGGTGGGATCAATACCATCGACAATATAAGCCGTGATTCCGGCATCAATCGCACTTTTGATGGTGTCTTTATTGGAGTTCTGGGTAAACAGCACGGTCGGAAGTTCATATTGGCTGACACAGCTTTCAATAATATCCCGATGCGGATGATCCATATTCAGCAGGATCACATCTGCATGAATACCCTTAACATGTACCATATTCAGGTCATTCAGGATTAAACAGGCCACCACCTGAAAATCATGTGAAAGTAAGGATTCCTGGATGAATTGGGCGCGCTCCAGATCATCATCAATAAGAGCAATTCGTAATTTGGACATGGAATATTTTCAAGTAAGGCCTAAGGAATATTCAAGCAGGAGTAAAGCAAAAAACATGCCATTAAATTGGTGCATAAAATTCTATTTTTCTGTTCAATTTAGTGCATAGCTTTAGGGATTTCAGCTGATGGCTGATCAAAATGAAGCGTTTAGGTGGATCATCTGCCTGAAATAAGGCGTTTTCTTATTGGAAAAGTTGGCACGATTTCTGCATTTATTAAATCGTCAAAGATGACTTTCAATACTAACAACGGCCAACGATGTCCGTTCTGATCGTAATTGCACTTTCAAGGAGTGTGATTGGTATTTCGTTCAGCACAGGATAAATGACATGGTCAGTTGTTCAGCAATACAAAACGCACAAGCGTTTCAACCCTTCCTCCAGCATTACAAAGCGCTGGGTTGCGGTATTTACAACATATTCAATCAGCAGACATATCAATGCCTAGACGTGATATGCGGCTTTTTATCATCTTTAAAAAAACAATAGTTGGAGTGCAGATATGAAAATTCTCATGATTGGGCATGGCATGGTGGGGCATAAATTCATCGAATCTGTACTGGAACAGGCCGGTGATGACATTGAGCTGACCATTTTGGCAGAAGAGCCACATTTAGCTTATGACCGGGTACATTTGACCGAATATTTCAGCGGCAAGTCGGTCAAGGATCTGAGTCTGTGTCGTAGTGATTTTGCCGATGCTTATGGCATTGATTTGCGACTTAATACTAAAGCGGTTGAAATTGATCAGCTCCATAAAACCGTCACCACCAGCCAGGGTGATGTGCTGAGTTTTGACAAGTTGATTCTCGCTACCGGTTCTTATGCCTTTGTGCCACCAATCCCGGGCAATGACCGTCAGAATTGCTTTGTTTATCGTACCATTGAAGATCTGGATGCCATTCGTGCAGCCAGTCTGAATGCCAAAACTGGCGTAGTGATTGGCGGCGGCTTGCTAGGGCTGGAAGCAGCGAAAGCCCTGCGAGATCTGAATCTGGAAACCCATGTCGTAGAATTTGCTCCGCGTCTGATGGCGGTGCAGATTGATGATCTGGGCGGCCGGGTACTGCGCTCTAAAATTGAAGACCTTGGTGTCAAGGTACATACTCAAAAGGCCACGTCAAGTATTGAAGATGGTGACAGCACTCAGCATGTAATGAAGTTCGGAGATGGTTCGGTGCTTGAAACCGATATCATCCTGTTCTCGGCCGGCATTCGTCCGCGTGATGAACTGGCGCGCCAAAGTGGTTTACTGATTGGTGAGCGTGGCGGCATCATCATTAATGATTATTGCCAGACCTCACATCCGGACATTTATGCCATTGGTGAATGTGCACTTTGGGACAATAAAATTTATGGTCTGGTTGCACCAGGCTATGACATGGCGCGGATCGCGGCAAAACATGTCCTAGGCCAAGAAAGTCATGCATTCGCTGGTGCGGACATGAGTACCAAGCTCAAACTGATGGGCGTGGATGTTGCTTCTATTGGTGATGCACATGCCATGTCCCCAGGTGCTTTGAGCTATTTCTATGCTGATGAAGCCGCGCAGGTTTATAAAAAAATCGTGGTGTCAGCAGATAAGACCAGGCTGCTGGGCGCGGTGCTGGTGGGCTGTGCCAAAGAATATAGTGATCTCCTGCAAATGATGCTGAATGGTCTGGCTGTACCGGAGCAACCGGAAAGCCTGATCATGCCGGGCTTTGATCAGTCAACCTCCAAATCAGGTGGCAGTGGCATCGATTTATTGCCTGACAGTGCGACCATCTGTTCATGTAATAACGTTTCTAAAGCTGATATCTGTTCAGCCATTGATGGCGGTGCAACTTCATTGGGTGCATTGAAAAAATGCACGCAGGCTGCAACAGCGTGCGGTGGCTGTGCGCCACTGGTAACGCAGGTTCTCAAATCTGAATTACAGCGTCAGGGTGTCACGGTGAACAATCACCTGTGTGAACACTTTGCCTATTCACGTCAGGAACTGTATCACCTGGTTCGTGTGCATGAGATCAAGACATTCTCTGACCTGATTCAGCAACATGGGCACGGCATGGGCTGTGATATCTGCAAACCGACTGTAGCCAATATTCTGGCATCCTGCTGGAATGATTTTGTTCTGAAACCAAGTCATGCCGGTTTGCAGGATAGTAACGACTACTACCTCGGCAATATCCAGAAAGATGGTTCCTATTCGATTGTGCCACGTGTGGCAGGCGGCGAGATTACTCCGGATGGCCTGATTACCATCGGTCAGATCGCCAAAGCTTATGGTCTATATACCAAAATCACAGGCGGACAACGAATTGACATGTTTGGGGCGCAGGTACACCAACTGCCTGAAATCTGGGAAAAACTGATTAATGCCGGTTTCGAGTCCGGACATGCCTACGGCAAATCCTTACGTACGGTGAAATCTTGTGTGGGCAGTACCTGGTGCCGTTTTGGGGTCGATGATTCTGTCGGCTTGGCGATTTTTCTGGAGAACCGTTACAAAGGTCTGCGTTCACCACATAAAACCAAAATGGCAGTATCTGGATGCACCCGTGAATGTGCAGAAGCACAAAGCAAGGATGTCGGTGTCATTGCCACGGAAAAAGGCTGGAATTTGTATGTATGCGGAAATGGCGGTATGAAACCGCGCCATGCTGAACTGCTCGCTTCGGATCTGGATACTCCCACACTCATCAAATATATCGACCGCTTCTTTATGTTCTATATCCAGACAGCAGACCGTCTGCAGCGCACCAGTGTGTGGCGTGACAATATGGAAGGTGGGCTGGACTATCTGAAAGATGTCATTGTGCATGATTCACTGGGCATTGCCGCTGAACTGGAAAGCCGTATGCAGCATGTGATTGGCACTTATCAGGATGAATGGCGCACTGCGATTGAAGATCCTGAAGTGCGCAAACGCTTTAAGACTTTTATTAATGCCAAAGTAGCCGAGCAGAATGACCCGCATATTCAGTTTGCGCCTGTACGTGGCCAGATTCGTCCAAAGACAGAAGCTGAACGTGATTTAAACCGTATTCCAGTGGTTGAAGCCTAAATACCACAGTCAGGGAGAATGAAAATGACAATTTTAAAAGACATGAACGAACTGAACTGGTACGAAGTCTGCAATCTGGATGAGATCACTCCGAATACCGGTGTGGCAGCCCTGATTGAAGATCAGCAGATTGCAATTTTTCGCGTGGGTCAGGAACAGCGGGTTTATGCACTCAGCAATCAGGATCCGTTTAGTCTGGCCAATGTCATGGCACGTGGCATTCTGGGTGATCTGCAAGGTGAGCGTGTAGTCGCATCCCCAATTTACAAGCAGCATTTCAGTCTGGTGACCGGTCGTTGTCTGGAAGAACAAGAGCAGAAATTACTGGTATTTCCAACCCGAATTGAAAATGGCAAAGTTCTGGTGAGTCCGACTCCACAAAAAACTTATATTTCCAGTAATGGTCAAAACACAGAGCGCTTAAAACTGGTACTGATCGGGAATGGACTGGCGGGTATGCGTTGTCTGGAAGACTTGCTGGATATGGCGCCAGATCGTTATGACATTACCGTGATTGGGGAAGAGCCATGGGGCAATTACAACCGGATCATGTTGTCACCGGTATTGTCTGGTGAGAAAAGCTTTGCCGAAATTATGCTGCATTCAGCCGACTGGTATGCTGAAAAAGGCATTCGATTCATTGCTGGGGATGCTGCCATCGCTATCAACCGTTCGCGTAAACAGGTCCACACCCAAAAAGGCGAAGTCGTTGCTTATGATCGTCTGATTCTCGCCACTGGTTCCAAACCCTTCATGCCACCTATTCCGGGTGCTGAACTTGAAGGCGTGATTAGCTTCCGGGATATTCAGGATGTTAACCGCATGCTGGATTACTGCAAAACCAAGCAAAATGCCGTCGTGATTGGAGGTGGGTTGCTGGGTCTAGAAGCAGCTTATGGACTGAAGCAGCAGGGGATGAATGTAACTGTGCTGCATCTGATGGATCGTATTATGGATCGTCAGCTGGATATGAAAGCCAGTCAAATGCTGAAAAAATCAATTGAAGATAAAGGTATCCGGATCATCACCGAAGCCAACACCGAAGAGCTGCTCGGTATGGATGGTCACGTGACTCAACTGCGGCTAAAAGACGGGACAATGCTGGATGCCGATTTGGTGGTCTTTGCTGTCGGGATTCGACCAAATAAAACCCTGGCTGAACAGGCTGGTCTGCGCTGCAATCGTGGGGTGCTGGTGAATGACACCATGCAAACCTATGACCCGAGTATTTATGCAGTGGGTGAATGTATTGAGCATCGTGGCCAAACCTTTGGATTGGTTGAGCCATTATGGGGACAGGCCTTTATCTGTGCGACGCATCTGGCTGAACATGGCCGACTGACCTTTAAGGCACCGACTGTTCCGACCCAACTGAAGGTCAGCGGATGTGACGTATTCTCGGCAGGTAATTTTGAACCGACTAATGATTTCGAAGATATCGTGCTGAATGATGAGAAGCGTCAGATTTATAAACGGATCATCATTCAACAGGACAAGGTCATTGGTGCTGTGCTATTTGGCGATACCGAAGATGGGGCTTGGTATGCAGAACTGATTGCAGACCAGACACCAATTAGTAATATCCGCAGCAAACTGCTTTTTGGTCGGGATTTTGCATTAAAAAAGGCAGGGTAATCGGATAAACCTCCTCCAAACCCTCTTTGAAAAAGAGGGGAACCTCCCTCCTTTGCTAAAGGAGGGTTGGGGAGGATTAAAACTTTTGAGATATAGAAAATATTTAAATCAAACCTGTAAAAACTAGATATCAGCGTTTTGGTGAAACAAGTGAATTTGGATGATTAAGGAGCACAGCAGCAATGAATAGTATTCCGGTTATGGAACTACATAGCTCTACTGAATCCCAAATAAAAACTACTCAGACGACCTGTCCTTATTGTGGAGTAGGCTGTGGTGTCATCGCGCACGTAAGCCAAACCTCGATGGGTGAAAAGGTTCAGATGGAAGGCGATGTTCAGCATCCTGCGAACTTGGGCAAGTTGTGTATTAAAGGCAGTCATCTTGCCGATACACTTGGCTTAAAAACCCGGCTTCTACATCCGATAACAGGTCGAAAAGAGCAGCGGCAAATAAGCACTTGGGATCATGCCATTTCAAGTATTGCCAATAAATTTCAGCAATGTATTGATCAGTATGGACGTGACAGCATCGCCTTTTATGTCTCCGGCCAGCTTTTGACTGAAGACTATTATGTGGTGAACAAGTTTGTAAAGGGCTATCTTGGTACTGCCAATATTGATACCAATTCAAGACTGTGTATGTCTTCTGCTGTGGCGGCACATAAACGGGCTTTCGGCGAAGATCTGGTGCCGGCCAGCTATACAGATTTTGAGCAGACAGAAATGGTGGTCTTGGTCGGATCCAATACCGCCTGGTGCCATCCGGTGCTTTATCAGCGCATCATGCAAGCCAAAGAAGAGCGGGATTTATTTGTGGTAGTGATTGATCCACGCTTTACTGCAACCTGTGAAGCGGCAGATTTACACTTGCCGATTTTACCAGGTCAGGATGTCGCGCTGTTTAATGGCTTGTTGCAATATCTTCAGCAACATGGCCATGCTGATCTGGATTTTGTTACCCAACATACTCAAGGTCTGGAGCAGGCACTTGCCAGCAGTTTGACAGAGTCATCACTTGAAAGCGTGGCAAAGCGTACTGGTATTGCTATTAAAAAATTAACCTTATTTTTTGAGAAATTTGCCCAGACCGAAAAAATCATGAGCCTGTTTTCCATGGGTGTAAACCAATCCTCTCAAGGAGTAGACAAGGCCAACAGCATTATCAACTGTCATTTATTGACAGGAAAAATAGGCAAACCCGGTTCAGCACCTTTTTCCATGACCGGACAGCCGAATGCGATGGGCGGACGGGAAGTCGGTGGGCTGGCCAATATGCTGGCCAGTCATCTGGATTTGGATAATCCGCAACATCAGCAACTGGTGCAGGATTTCTGGCAAAGCCCGGTCATCGCGCGGCAGCCCGGATTAAAAGCAGTCGATTTATTTCAAGCGGTGGAAAGCGGGAAAATCAAAGCCATCTGGATTATGGCCACCAATCCGATCGTGAGTTTGCCCGATGCAGATCAGGTTAAACGCGCTCTGGAGAAGTGTGAATTTGTGGTGGTCTCCGATATTTGTCTCAACACCGATACCACGCAATATGCCGATGTACTGTTACCGGCACTGGGTTGGGGCGAAAAAGATGGCACAGTCACCAATTCGGAGCGCTGTATTTCCCGGCAAAAGGCTTTTTTGCCGGCTCCGGGTGAAGCTAAAGCAGACTGGTGGGCCATTTCCCGGGTGGCTCAGGTCTTAGGTTTTCGCGGTTTTGACTTTAACAACAGTCATGACATTTTTCTGGAACATGCCCGTTTATCTGCCTATCAGAATAGTTCGCTTTCGCAACGTGAAGATACACCGAATTTTCGCTATTTCAACCTGCAAGGTTTAACTCATCTCGGTTTTGCGGAATATCAGAATCTAACACCGATTCAGTGGCCAGTCTGGGATAAGCAAGAAGTTTATCAGGTTGATCAACTATTTAGTCAAGGCCAGTTTAGCCATGCAGATGGCAAAGCCAGATTGGTGCCAACAGTTGCAGCCGATCCGGTACATGCTATTTCTGCTGAATATCCTCTGATCCTGAATACTGGACGCATTCGCGATCAATGGCACACCATGAGCCGTACCGGATTATCTGCCAGTTTGTCCCAGCATCGTGCCGAGCCTTATTGCGAGCTGCATCCGCAAGATGCACTGAAGTATGGCCTGAAAGATGCCGAGCTGGTCGAGGTGAAATCCGCTTGGGGAAGTTGTGTACTCCGTGTGCAATTTTCACAAAATATACGACGTGGCCAGATTTTTGCACCGATTCACTGGAACGACCAGTTTGCATCCGATGCGCGGATTGGCAAAGTGGTGAATCCGGTGGTTGACCCGATTTCCGGCGAGCCAGAATTTAAGCATACTCCGGTGATGATCCAGCCATTTTATACCCAGTGGCAGGGCGTGCTGTATGTACGGGAAGGCTTTGAGCAGAAAATCCAGACCATGATTAAAAATACGGTGTGGTGGAGCAAAACTCAAACCACTCAGGCCATCCGGTATGAACTGGCAGACCGGCGCAGGTTTTCTGACATCACCGGGCAGATCAAGAGTCTCTTAAACTTTAATGATGAAAGCTTTGAATGGCTGAATCTCGAAGATCAAACGGCGCACATCAGTCATATTGTGGTGCTTCAGGATGGCCAGTTAATTGCCAGTTTTTATATCGCACCGGCGGCACTATTACCAGATCGTGACTGGGTGGCAGGCCTGTTTAAACGTGAACGTCTGAGTGCATTGCATCGTAAAGCATTGCTGGCAGGTCAGGCCATGTCGATGGGAAATAGTGAAGGTCCATTGGTCTGTAGCTGTTTTAAAGTTGGCAAGAACCGAATTATCCAAACCATTAAAGATAAAAATATCACGCATGAAAAACAGGTGACTGCATGTCTAAAAGCCGGAGGAAATTGCGGTTCATGTTTGCCAGAAATTAGAGGCCTGATTAAAGCCTGCCAGACGGAGTACATAGAATGAAAAGAAAAGCAGTTAAAACGGTGTCTTATCCGGAAACCGATGTGGTGATCCTGGCCGGCGGTTTAGCGCGGCGCATGAATGGCATCAATAAATTGCTGCACAAATTTGATGATGAAATCCAGCTGATTAAAATCCATCAGCAGTTGAAGTCCCGGGCAAGAAAAGTCTGGGTCAATAGCCATCGGGATCATTCCATTTATAAACGGATGATTCCTTCGATCGACTTTTATCAGGACGATGAACCCGGCTTTCAGGGACCATTGATGGGCATGAAGAGTGCCTGGTCACATGTGGAATCTGATTATGTGCTGTTCGTGCCTTGTGATGTGACCTATATCCCCAAAAAGGTCATTTCACGTTTACATCAGGCCTTGCAACGACATCCCTTATGTGAAGTGGCGGTAGTTGAAATCAATGAAAAGGCATTGTTTCCATTCTGTCTGATGAAACGCAGCAGCTTACCCACTCTTTTACAACATCTTGAAAATGATCAGCACAGTTTAAAACTCTGTTTTGCTGACATGCACATGCAGCGGGCAAGCTTTAAAAATCGTGCCCTGTTTTTTCACAGCATTAATTCATTTGATGAGCTACAGCAGCATCAACAGCTTAATTTTCTCTAGCATTTAAAATGCTAAAAGCCGAATCATTATATTCTGGCTCACCAAAATATTGCTTTTTTATTTTTCGAGCAAACTTTCGGACTAAAAAAGAACAAATATTATCCATTAGCCTACATTAAAAATAAATTTGTGCAAAGTTGGAACACTTATTGCTCATTCATTGTGAAGAAATAGGGCAGTAAATCAAGACTGTTAAATAACCGTGCAGATCTCATCATGGACCGCAGCAATGAACAGCATGACAGCTTTAGCACCTCGCAGTATCTTTCAGGATCAGTTTGGACGCCAGAAACGTAAGTTGCGGATCTCGGTGACTGACCGTTGTAATTTCAAATGCAGCTATTGCATGCCTGAACATCCGCAATGGATAAATAAAAAAGATTTGCTCAGTTTTGAAGCCCTGTATGCTTTTTGCGAGTTTATGGTGCGACACGGGATTGAGCAGATCCGGGTGACGGGTGGCGAACCGTTGATGCGTCAAGGTATTGTTCATTTTATTGCTCGCTTGCAGACATTGAAAGCCTTTGGCCTGAAACGTATTTCCATGACCAGTAATGGCCATTATTTAAAAGATTATGCTCAAGCGCTTAAACAGGCAGGACTGGACGATCTGAATATCAGTCTAGACAGTCTTGATCCAAAGCAGTTTCAGCAACTGACCCAAAAACAGTTACAGCCTGTACTTCAAGGTATTTCTGCCGCACAGCAGGCAGGTTTGACCGTCAAGATCAATAGTGTGCTCATCAAAGGCATCAATGACAATCAGATTATTCCTTTGGTGAAATGGGCACAGCATCAGGCTATAGAACTGCGTTTTATTGAGTTTATGCCCCTCGATGGCGATCAGAAATGGAATCCGTCTGATGTCATCAGTGAGCAGGATATCCTGGATCAACTGAAAACTGAATTTGATGTCCAGGTATCTCAAGGACAGGGCGCCAATCCAGCCCGTGGCTATCTGGTCAATGGGCAGCCTTTGGGGATTATTTCTACCATTACCCATTCATTTTGCGGTGATTGTGACCGCCTGCGCCTCAATGCCCAAGGTGAATTTTATAACTGTTTATTTGCCAGACAAGGCCTGAACCTTAAGGCAGATATCGAACAACTGGCGCTGGATCATTTCGCCACACAGACATTTCAGCACAAGCTCCACGCTTATATCTGGCATAAGGAAGCCGGCTTCCATGCGATCCAGCAAACACCAATACAAAAGCCGATCCGCAAAATCAGCATGCACAGCATTGGAGGATAAATATGTCTCTCACTCAGCAAAAATTAATTCATATCAAAATAGAAGCCTTCGGTGCGATTGAACGACAACTTCCAGCAGATTTAAATTTGCAATGCGAGTCTGAAATTCATGTTTCTGAAGTCCTGAACCAGTTGCTATCCATTTATCCTGATATACAGACCATGCTGGAACGTTGTGCATGTGCAATCGGTGAAGACATTATTTCCAGACAGAACGTTTTAAATCGGGACAGTACGCTGGTGCTGTTATCGCCGGTAGCAGGAGGCTGAGATGCAACTCAAACCATTAAAACAATTTGCCCGAATCCAGCAGACTGCTTTTAAGCTGGAGGATTTTGATGGTATTCAGCATTTTCCGGAATGTGGTGGAATCGGCATCTTTGTCGGAACAGTACGTAACCATCATCAGGTGAAAGCTGTGCGTGCCCTGAAATATACCGCCTATGCGCCTGTGGCTGAAAAAATGATTCGTGAAATTGAACAGCAGATCCAGATCAAATACCAGGTGTCTTATGTGCGGGTAGTGCACCGTATTGGTGAGCTGGAGGTTGGGGAAACAGCCATTATTGCTATGGCTTATGCGGCCCATCGTCGTGAGGCCTTCGCTGCCTGTGAGGAAGCTGTGGAACGGGTGAAGCATGAGGTTCCGGTCTGGAAAGAAGAGTTTTATCTGGATGGTAGCAGCCAGTATGTGGAAGGCTGTTGTATTCGAAAAGATCATGGACCTGAAACTAATCACTCTCATCATGCAGAAGAAGCGCATTGTCACCATCACCATGTAGCAGAACATGCTTGCCAATCACCATCTAATTAAATGCGTCCAATGAGGATGCATAAGATGAATCACTTTAAAACAGATTTTAAAAATTAGCCTGGGATGAATCATGAAAAATGTAGGGATGAAAGCAGAAAGTTACCGTACAGCAATTGCCACTGGAATCCTGCATGCACCGCCACATTGCATTGAGTTGCTGCGTAATGGCAATACTGAAAAAGGGGATGCCCTGAAAACAGCACGTATTGCCGGCATTCTGGGTGCCAAACGGACCGATGAGCTGATTCCATTGTGCCATCCATTACCGATTTATCGTGCCGATGTGGAATATGAACTGTGTGATGCACATGTCGAAATTATTGCTACTGTTGAAACCATTGGACCAACTGGTGTGGAAATGGAAGCTTTGACAGCGGTCAGTCTGGCAGGTCTGACCTTGTATGACATGCTGAAGCCGCATTGTGAACCGGAAGATTTGTCGCTGGATCAATGCAGGTTGCAGCAGAAAAAAGGCGGAAAATCACATTTTACCCGCGTACTTAAAGAGAGTCTGTCCGCTTCGGTTATTGTGCTGTCCGATACGGTTGCAGCAGGCAAAAAGCCGGACACTGCCGGACAAAACGTAATGGAAATTTTAAAAGAAGCCAATTTTGATTCTATTAGTTATCAGGTTATTCCCGATAGCCCAGAACAGCTCTTGACCCTGATTGAACAGCAGAAAAATCAGTATCCGCTGATTCTAACTGTGGGCGGTACTGGCTTAGGTCCTAAAGACCTGACCGTCGAAACCCTACAACCTTTGCTGCAACGGGAAATTCCCGGTTTAATGGAAGCTTCACGTAGTTTTGGGCAAAAACGTACCCCTTATGCAGCATTAAGTCGTGGCGTGGCTGGCTATATTGAGAACAGTCTGGTGATGACCCTACCGGGAAGTCGTCAGGGTGCGAAAGAATCTCTGATCGCGGTACTTCCGGCTTTGGTGCACTTGTTTGATGTGCAAAAAAATATCCCACATGCGGGGGGCTATCAATGAATCAGGCAATATCGCATTCAGCCTGCGGTGCTGAGCCGGGACTGATTTCTGTTGATCAGGCACTACAGATGATACTTGAGCAGACGAATGTCTTGGCAACTGAAAGCCTGCCGCTTGTTCAGACTCTGAATCGCTATCTGGCAAAAGCGATTGATTCGGCTATTCCATTGCCGCTGTTTTCACAAAGTGCTGTAGATGGCTACGCGCTTTGTAGTGCAGAAAATGTTAGTGCTCACAGCACTTTTGAACTCATTGGAGAGATTCGGGCAGGGCAAAGTACTGAAATTGAACTGCGGCCAGGTCAGGCGGTCCGGATTTTTACCGGTGCCAGGATTCCAGCAGGAACTACAACGGTCGCCCGTCAGGAAATTGTCAAATGCCATGCCAATCAAATCATTATTACAACAGACCTAAAGCCTCATACGGATATACGTGATGCAGGCGAGGAAATCGCACAAGGGCAGCGTCTGGCAGATGCAGGTCAAAAACTGCATGTAGGTGCAATTGCAGCTTTGAGCATGGCAGGCGTAAAGCAGGTTTCAGTCTATCGTTATCCTAAAATTGCTGTTGTGATTACTGGAGATGAAGTCGCTTCCAGCATTGAAGACCTGAATTCCGGAAAAATCTTTGACGCCAATGCTCCACTGATTCAGGCCTGGTTTCAATCACAGGGTCAAAACGTAGATATTCTGCATGTTTCAGATAATGAGTATGAGCTGCAAACGTTAATACATCGTCTTAAAAACCAATACGACTTCATATTGACCACAGGCGGGGTTTCGGTGGGTGATTATGATTTCATTCGTCCTGTTGCCCTGGAGCAAGGTTTTGAGCAGATTTTCTGGAAAGTGAAGCAGAAGCCCGGAAAACCGATGTTATTTGCCAAGTATCGTCGAGATGATCAAGGTTACTGTTATCTCTTGGGTTTGCCGGGAAATCCGGCTGCTGTGTATGTCGGGATGCAAATCTATACGGCAACTTTACTGAATGCCTTACAAGGGCAAAAGCAGTCACCTGCATGGCTTAGTGCGGTAATGACACATGATTTGAAAGCGGATGCACGTGAACGTTTTTTAAGAATGGCTGCAGAATTTGATCAGGGTACTTTAAAGCTCAAAAGCCTGGCGAAACAGCAGTCGCATATGTTGAGTAATCTGATGCAGGCCAATTGTCTGGTACGTATTCCGGCAGCAACAGAAATCCAAGCCGGGCATGTGGTACAAGGTTTACTGATTTGAAATGCCTGTCGCAATTCTCAATATTCGAATCACATAGAATGAGAAAGATGGATTTACTCAAAGTTCTACTCACTGGCGTGCTGTTGACTAGCCCCATGCTGTATGCCGAAACAGTTAAAATATATGCCGCAGCCAGCCTGACCAATGCGATTACTGATATTTCCAGACTATATGAGCAACAGCATCGGGACATCCAGATCGTTCCGGTTTTTGCTGCGTCTTCGGTATTGGCGAAACAAATTGCGGCGGGAGCCAGCAGTGATCTATTTTTCTCTGCAGACCTGGACTGGATGAATGATCTGATCAAGAAACAAAAAATTCAGATCGGTCAGATTCGACCTTTGCTTTTGAATGAACTCGTATTGATTAGTCCTATTCAGCAAAAAAATCATTTTAAAATGTCAGCCGACTTTAATCTTGCTAAAGCCTTTCAAGGCTATCTATGTACCGGACAAATGGAATCGGTGCCTGCCGGAAAATATGCCAAGCAAAGCTTAACCCGGCTAGGGTGGTTGAATCCGCTTCGGGGCAGAATAGTCGGTACGGATAGCGTTCGTTCAACCTTGGCTTTTGTAGAACGTGGCGAATGTCAGGTCGGCATTGTGTATAGAACTGATGCCTTGATGAGTAAAAAAGTTAAAATTTCAGGAGTATTTCCAGCCAGTACACATCGTCCGATTGTGTATCCAATCGCTTTAACCCGGCAGGGCCAGAAAAATCAGGCAGCAGTCCAATTTTCTGAATTTATCCAGACGAGTCCAAGGGCCAGGCAGATTTTCCAGAAATATGGTTTTAAGCTTAAGGTAGGCTAACTGCTCATGCTTACACCAGAAGAACTGAGTGCCTTAGCGCTTTCAGCCAAAGTAGCGGGCTTTGCCACAGCGGTGTGTCTGCCATTTGCTATCGCCGTAGCATGGTTACTGGCGCGTTATGAATTCAGGGCCAAATTTCTTGTAGAGGCGATATTGCAGATGCCCATGGTGCTACCGCCGGTGGTACTGGGGTATCTTCTGCTCCTGCTGTTTGGTCATCAGGGGATGTTAGGGCAATATCTGCATGCATGGGGAATTCAGCTGATATTTAACTGGAAAGGTGCGGTACTGGCAGCAATCATTGTGGCATTTCCTTTAATGGTACAACCGATTCGTTTGTCTTTTCAAATGATCAACCGGCAATTAGAACAGGTGGCAGGATCTCTAGGCGCTGCACCATGGCGGGTATTCTGTAGCATTAGCCTGCCTCTGGCTTTGCCTGGAATTTTAATCGGTAGCATTTTATGTTTCAGCCGCAGTCTGGGAGAATTTGGTGCCACCATTACCTTTGTTGGCAATATTCCAGAAGAAACCCGCACGATTCCCATCGCCATTTATAGCCTATTACAACAGCCTGATGGAGAAAGTATGGCTATGCGTTTGGTCATTTTATCTCTGATTCTGGCTTTTTCAGCCTTGATTGCAAATTACTGGATTATGCAGAAGTATCAACGTAAATTGGAGGGCTAAGATGCTGAAGTGTGATTTTCAGTTTAATTACGCAAATTTCCAGCTACAGGCCAGTCTGGATATGCAGACGCAGTTGATTGGTATCGTCGGAGCATCAGGAAGTGGAAAAAGCACCTTTTTAAAAAATATTGCAGGGCTATTAAGACCTTCACAAGGCTTTATTCATTTCCAGCAAAAAATATTATTTGATCATCAGCAGAAACTGAATATTCCTGTTCATCAAAGAAAAATTGCCCTGATTTTTCAGCAAGCCTTGCTGTTTCCGCATCTGAATGTCATGCAGAATTTAAAATATGCAGAACAGCTAAATATAAAAAATAAAGGTCAGCAGAAATTTATGTTTGAAGACATTGTGGAGCTACTCGAATTAAAGGCTCTGCTTCGGCATCGGGCGCATCAGCTTTCTGGTGGACAGGCACAGCGCGTTTCTATCGGTCGTGCACTTTTATCTTCTCCCGACCTATTACTTTTGGATGAGCCTTTAAATGGACTGGATCAAAAGCTGAAAAACCAGATTTTACCTTTTCTGAAAATTGTGATTCATCAAACAGATTTACCCATAATTTATGTGACTCATCATGTAGATGAAGTGGCGTATTTACAGGCACAACTGCTGCATTTTGAAAAGGGAAAAATTATTTGATCCAGCCCTGCACCGATTTAAACCAGCAATGACTCCGGGCAGGTCATCCTATCGCTGTTTTGCTCATAATTTCTCAGAAGATATCTATTTTTCTCTCTATTTTTAAGAAAGAAAAGTCTAAATTTGAAAGTGAAATAAAAATTATTTTATATAAAAGAATAGTTTATTTTATGTTAAAAATAATCTGGCATGACCTATGCATATATCTGATTAAAGTCAAAGAAGACTCAACATTTGTATGACGGCCAATGACGTCCGTTCTGATCGTTACTGATATGCCTTGTGCATCACAGTGACTTAAATACGTTCAGTTCTGGTAAGGAAATGGCTATGTCTTCAAATACAAGTCTCAATAAAGCAACAAAAATAAGTCTATTTAACTTCAGTAGTTCAGCGATGCGGGCCTTCCATATGAGTTGGCTCGCTTTTTTTGTCTGTTTCTTTGCGTGGTTTGCCTGTGCACCCTTAATGCCTGTCATTGCCGGTGAATTCAGCCTGACCAAAGAGCAGATCGCCAATATCAATATTGCCGCAGTCGCTATTACAATTCTGGTGCGTCTGATCGTGGGGCCGTTGTGTGATAAATACGGTCCGCGTAAAACCTATACCGCCTTACTGATTATTGGCAGTATTCCGGTGTTTGGTGTGGCGTCGGCCAACAGTTATGAATCTTTCTTGTTTTTCCGTTTATTGATTGGCGCCATCGGTGCCAGCTTCGTGATTACTCAATATCATACCAGTATCATGTTTGCGCCAAATGTGGTGGGAACGGCAAATGCAACTACAGCAGGTTGGGGGAATGCCGGTGGCGGTGCGACTCAAGCCCTGATGCCGTTAATGCTGGCTGCTTTGGTGATGTTCGGTGTAGAACAGGCAATGGGTTGGAGAATTGCGCTTCTGGTTCCAGGTATTCTGATGATCATTGTCGGGATACTGTACTGGAAATTCACACAAGACTGTCCACAAGGTAATTTTAAAGAACTCCGTGCTCAAGGTATTTCTGTCGGTAGCGATAAAAAAGGCGGCCTTGCCATCTTAATGCATGCCGCACGTAACTACCGTGTGTGGATTCTGTTTGGCGCTTATGCAGCCTGTTTTGGTATTGAAATTTTTATCCATAACATTATTGCTTTGTACTTTGTCGACAACTTCCAGTTTGGCTTAAAAGAGGCAGGCATGGCTGCCGGAATTTTTGGTTTACTGGCATTGTTTGCCCGTGCCTTGGGTGGCATTGTTTCGGATAAAGTCGCGATTCAAAAAGGTCTGGATGGTCGAACCAAAGTTCTGTTTGCCTTGATCATGCTGGAAGGTCTGTTTCTTATTCTGTTTTCGCAAATGAATAGCGCGACCTTGGCTATTATGGCGATGACTATATTTGCCTTGTTTACTCATATGGCATGTGGTGCAACCTATGCACTGGTGCCTTTTATCGACCGTGATGCCTTGGGTGGTGTGGCCGGTATTATTGGAGCAGGTGGCAATGTCGGCGCGGTAGCTGCAGGTTTCCTGTTAAAAGGCATGCTGGATATTCAAACCACCCTGATGGTACTGGGTGGCTTGGTGGTGATTGCTGCAAGTTGTGTGTTGATGATCCGCTTCTCTGTCGAGCATAAAGAAAAAGAACAGCGTTTATATGAACAGGCCGTGACTGAACGTCATCTGGCAGAAGCACAGCAATAACACTACATTCCTGATTTAAAATGAATCAACAAAAAGGATATTGCTATCCTTTTTGTTGTTTTTGCTAACTCAATAATAAAATAATGAACCCAATATTCAGAATAGAAAAGTATTATTTAAAAAGAACAGGACGGTTGAATTCATCTAATAAAAATAAAAAGCATTTATAGTTTATATGTTTAATTTGAGATGAAAAAAATTATATGTCTTTTAATAATCATTCTAAATAAATTTAATAAGTGCAGATAAAATAAAAGCCATTTTAATAATGGCTTTTATGCTTATAGTGGGGGATTAATAAGTTTTATAAGGTAAAAACTTTCCGGATAATACGACATTCACCCGATCTCCGTTTGGATTATTCTCACGTTGAATATCCATATTGAAATCAATTGCACTCATAATTCCATCACCAAATTCTTCATGGATCAGTTCTTTAATGGTCATACCATAAACGCTGACAACCTCATACCAGCGATAAATCAGCGGATCTGTCGGCACACTGGTTGGCAGAGAACCTTTATAGGGTACGATTTGCAGCCAGGCAATGGCTTCATCAGTCAATCCAAATATTTCACCAATTTTTTCCGCCTGTTCCTTATTAAAAGCCATCTGACCCAAACATGCGGCTGTCACCCATTCTTTAGAAAGGCCTATTGTTTCAGCGACATCTGCCCATGTAATAGACTTTAAAACTTTCGCTGAAATAATCATGTCTGTCACTTGTTGACGATGGCTAATCATAATCTTCTCCAATAGCTATATTTAAAAAATGACCGTTATAGATAATGCAGAGATTGTGCCAATATAATTATTAGGATTAAATTTTAAAATAATTTATATGATTTTCATTAGACATTTAAAATATATGGCATGCTATTTGCTTTAATCTATATTAAATATGGCAACGGCGCCATAACACAATTGATCTGTTTGAATAATGCAAGGCAAAGACGCCTAGGGTTGAAATAGACCTTAGGCGTTTTTTATTTGCAAACAGGCAAGTAATTTATATAAAGGGGATAAAAATATGGCTTATCTTGCTCCTGCAGAGTTTGCAAAAAAAGTGGTCGATGCCGGTGAGGCAAAACTTCATATGGCAACGCGTGATGTTTTAATTCGTGCGTTTATGGCAGGTGCAATTCTGGCACTGGCAGCAGTATTTGCCGTGACGATTGCGGTACAAACAGGGGTGCCACTGATCGGTGCGCTGCTATTTCCAGTCGGTTTCTGCATGTTATATCTATTAGGCTATGACCTGCTGACCGGGGTATTTGTATTGACTCCATTAGCCTGGTTAGACAAACGTCCTGGGGTAACGTGGTCACGTATTTTAAAAAACTGGGGACTGGTTTTTTTAGGTAACTTTGCCGGATGTTTAACCGTGGCAGTGTTGATGGCCGCAGTCTATACCATGGGTTTCGCCGCTGAACCGAATGCGGTCGGGGTGAAAATCGCCCATATTGGGGAAGACCGGACTTTGGGCTATGCCGAATATGGTTTTGCTGGCTGGATGACGATTTTTATCCGCGGCATGCTGTGTAACTGGATGGTATCACTCGGTGTAATTGGTGCCATGATGTCAACCACGGTCAGTGGCAAATTCATCGCGATGTGGATGCCAATCATGCTGTTTTTCGCCATGGGCTTTGAGCATTCAGTAGTAAATATGTTCCTCTTCCCATTTGCCATGATGATGGGCGGTGATTTCTCGATTACAGACTATTTCTTGTGGAATGAATTACCGGTGGCACTGGGTAATTTAGTGGGTGGTCTGGCACTGACAGGTCTGGCGCTCTATACCACGCATGTACGTACTGGCGATAAAAAAGAATTCTAATCTGAGCATGATGATTTATGCCTTGAGATTAAAGGGATCAATTCGATCCCTTTTTGAGTATTTAAAATGAATAAAAAATTAAAGATCAGCATCGGGCAATATTCTTCCGCTGGAATCAAAGCACAGAATCAGGATTTCCATGGGGTCTATATTCCTGAAGGCCACGCGCTTAGCAGTAAGGGCATTGCCTGTGCAATTGCAGACGGGATCAGTAGCAGCAATGTCAGCCATATTGCAGCAGAAACTGCAGTCAGCAGTTTTTTATCGGATTATTATTCGACTTCGGATGCATGGAGTACTCAAACTTCAGCGGCACGGGTTATTCGTGCGACTAATTCCTGGCTCTATGCACAAACCCAGCAAAGCCGCGGGCGTTTTGATAAAGACCAGGGTTATGTCTGCACCTTTAGTGCACTGATTTTGAAAAAAAACAGGGCACATATCTTTCATGCTGGCGATAGCCGGATTTATCGCATTCAGGCACAAGCCATTGAACAGTTGACGGCTGATCACCGTGTTTGCCTGTCATCAACAGAACATTATTTAAGTCGTGCACTGGGTGCCGACCATCGTATCGATGTCGATTATCAGCAGCTTGAATTATGTGAAGATGATTTCTTTATCTTGATGACAGATGGTGTCTATGAATTCATAGATATTCAACTCATCTCGAATATGGTCGAGCAGCAACAACATCTGGATATTATTGCCAAGTCTATAGTCGAGCTGGCTTTAAAGCGGGGTAGTGATGACAATCTCACCATTCAAATCATTAAAGTGGAACAGTTGCCTGAGGAGGAATCCTTTCATATCAAGAGCCATGTTTTATTTCCGCAACAGCTGAGTCATGGTGATCTGTTTGAAGGTTATCGGATTGATAAAATCCTGCACCAAAATCATCGCAGCAGCCTCTATTTGGCGCATGATGAAGCGACACAAAATCAGTTGGTCATTAAAACCTTGTCTGTCGATGTGCAGGATGATCTCAAAGCCGTAGAACAATTTCAGCTGGAAGACTGGGTATCGAAACGCTTAAAACATGAAAATCTGCTGCAATGCTATCCACATAAGGGCAGCAAGAAGTTTTTATTTCAAAGTTATGAATATTTACAAGGGGAAAGCCTAAACCGATGGCTGCACCGTCATAAAACTGCTTTAACTTTACAGCAGTTGCTTCCGATCATTGAGCAGGTGGCCAAAGCATTGAATGCCATGCACCGTCTTGAAATGCTGCACCAGGATGTACGACCAGAAAATGTCATGCTGCTCGAACCAGCCGATACCTTGAAAGTGAAACTGATTGATTATGGATCGACTGCGGTCAGAGGTCTGGTTGAACTGAATCCCAAACATGCAGATGTTCCTTTGGGAACCTTGGCCTTTATGGCACCTGAATATTTTATTGGATGCTCCCCATCAGTAAAATCAGATCAGTTCTCGCTGGCGGTGATGAGTTATTATTTATTGACCCGACAATTACCTTATGGGACAGACCTTGCGCGCTGTAAGACCGAAAAGGACTTAAAACAGGTTCGATATCATCCACTCTATGAGTATCGACCGGATCTGCCGCATGGCTTGGACGCCATCTTTAAAAAAGCGCTTTCCATTCGCCCGGAGCAGCGCTATGAAGCACTTTCAGCCTTTATATATGATCTGAAACACCCAGATCTCAAATTTAAAAAATCAGTTTCACGTCCTATGCTTGAAAAGCATCCAGTCACTTTCTGGAAATCCTGCACAGCGATTCTGTTTTTGTTATTGCTCTGGGTATTTGCACTATATTTTAGCCAATGAAAATAATCCAAATAAGCTGTTGAACGATTTTTTTGATTTAAATAAAAAATCAATAGTGATTTAAGCTGAGATGTAGTCAAAATATCTATTTATTCTTATTGCAGATTTTTATATTTTTACGATGATTGACTTTGTATTTTCGAAGATTATCCCTATAAAATAGAAAGTGCAGTCAAAAAACTAAATAAGCATAAAAACATTGGAATAATAATTGCTTATTTTTAATACCATTAGAATAAAAAGGCAGATGAGACATGAAAAATCAATTTTTTAAGCTGATTTTAATCTTGGGCAGCAGCATGGTGATGAGCCAAACAAGTCTCGCCGGAGATGGTGGCTTGCGTTTTGCTGAGAAAAATCAGGAAATAGCGGCACAAATTCAGGCCAAGAAAAAAACGGCAGAAACACAGGCGCAGCCCCTACAAGCAAAAGCCTCTACAGAAGCGAAATAGTAAAACAGCACTCATCCAAGAAGGTGAGCTGTTCAGGTTAGATCAGATGTATAAGATGTTGTGATGCGAAAACTAGTCCCTAACTTTTTAATACTGAAAAAAAACTCCCCATCCATTTTTAAGAACGGGGAGTTTTTGTATTTTTGAATCCTTGAAAAATTTATTGATTCTGTTCTTCGTCCTGTCTTTCCTGACGCAGTTGATCACGTTGTCGCTGTGGATCATGAAGACCTAATTGACCTCGCTGGATCTCGCGATCCTGTTTTTCTTGCGGATCAAGTTGCTCTTCAGTGAGTTCATCATCATTTCGGTCGGTTGGATTGGACATAGTCTTTCATCCTCTAAAATATTTTCTACTTTTTATTGTATGAATTGAGCAAAATTATTCTGTGACTTTTATACCGAAGTTAGTTTTCTATCTTGTTGCTGCTGTAAATTTAAGCGCTATTTTATAGACAAATTTAATAAAATTAATTTAATCAATAAAATTAAATTAAATTAATAAAAATTAAGGGAATAGCAATTCAAACCTACAAACCCAATAGGTGAATATATCTCATTATTATGATTTAAAAATGAGAAAAACTAAATAAAATAAGAGAAATGGGTTATGCTTAAGACAAATTAAGTGTCATCCGTCTTTTGAAATTTCCGGTATTTTCCATGATAGAACTCCGCCATTTAAGAACTTTAACTGCTCTGCGGGAGCATGGTTCTCTGGTTGCAGCAGCAAGTGATTTATGTTTAACCCCATCAGCCTTGTCACATCAGCTACGTGAACTCGACCAATGGTTCGGGGTTGAAGTAGTGAATCGGCGTAGTCGTCCCGTAAGTTTTTCAAATGTTGGGGAGCGGTTGTTAAAACTGGCAGATGAAATATTACCGCAAGTTCAAATTGCACAGAGCGATATCAGCCGTATTGTGCATGGCCAGACCGGACGAATAGTTTTCTCCTCTGAATGTCATAGCTGTTTTGACTGGTTGATGCCACTACTCAATCAATACCGGATGCAATATCCGGATGTAGACCTGGACTTTGCTTCAGGTTTTGAATCGAATCCGCATGAATTATTACAAACCGGAGAGTTTGATCTACTGATTACGGCTGATCCAATTGCGCTTAAAGGCATTGAATATTTCCCGATTTTCGAATACGAATCACGCTTGGTTTTATCCAATACCCATCCACTGGTACGTGCGAAAGAGATTACTGTTCAGGAGCTTGCTGAAGAAACGCTGGTAACTTATCCGGTGGATAAACACCGTTTGGACATTATGTCGCGTCTGTTTATTCCCGCTAATATTCTACCAAAAGACATTCGCACCACAGATTTGACCCAAATGCTGATTCAGCTGGTGGCAAGTGGTCGCGGGATTGGTGCATTACCTGATTGGGTGGTAAATGAATATGAGCAGAAAGGCTGGGTCACTTCACGCCGCCTCGACTGTGTGGCACCTGAAGGCTTACGTCGAACTTTATACGCCGGCTATCGCACAGAAGAAAAGCAGAAAGATTATTTTGAAGGCTTCTTGAAACAGCTGGATCGGTTTTCCAAGAAAAGACAGGTCTATTACAGCTAATTTGTGGATAGTTAAATATATTTAGTCCGTTATCTTTGAAAATCCTGCATCGTCAGGGTTTTTAAAGATTAACAGTTTCTGTCTTAGTAATTTCAATTTTTCTATAAGATGATGAGGTTAATTTTGTCTACTTCGAGTCAGAAAATATACAACTTCTGTCAACTTTAGAAATTAAAGAACTGGTTTATTCGATCATAATTTTTGACAAGTATTACATTTTGCCAAGTGGAAATACATATGTGCAGAATTAAATATCATATTATTAAATATCAATTATTTAAAAATTAAGTTCTTGGAACTTATGACGATGTGGTTCTGATCTTGCAAGTTGTTTTTTAATAAAAAGATTAAAGAAAATGAAAAAACATTTGCTAATCAGTCAATTTTTTGGCAGAAAATAACTCCTGAAAATAACAATGTTGATCTATGCTACAGCATAATTTTTAAACTGATTTCCTCTCATAAAACGGAATCACTTATACAGGACTGTATAAAATCGCCATGCACATGACAAAAATTCCTCTCAAGAAAAGCCCGCTGAGCCTCATGATTCTGTCGATTGTCTCAGGTCATCTTTATGCTGAAACTGCCGTAGAACCGGGCAACGTTCAACAGCTGAATACCATTGTGATCAGCGCTGAGCAAAATGCCAATCCGCAGCAGCAATATCAGAAAGAGCTGGCTCAGGTTTCAGGAGGAACGAATTTTATTGGCGAGCAGCAGTTAGAACAGCAGCGACTTGCGACCACAGCCGATGTGTTCCGTTTACAGCCAGGAATTTATGCCCAGTCTGCAGGAAATGAAGGTGCAAAAGTCTCAATCCGTGGTTCAGGAATCAACCGGACTTCAGGTGCACACGCATCCGGTACGCACGTCCTGATTGACGATATTCCATTTACCGGACCGGGCGGCACAGCGTATGAACTGCTAGAACCCTGGTGGATTGATCATGTCGGGGTTTATCGCGGAGCCAATGGCTTTAAGCAAGGCGGACTGGCCCTAGGTGGAACAATCAACTATAGAACCAAGACCGGCGCAGATCAGGATGGCTCTGAACTCAAATATGAAATGGGCAGCCATGGTTATCAAAAATATCAGTTTAGTACCGGCCGAAAGCTGGATCAGATGGATTATTATCTGGCGCTGACGAGTACCCAGTTTGATGGAATTCAGGATCATGCTGAAGGCGATGGTAAGGGTCTGGCTTTTAATTTGGGCTATCAGATCAGTCCGGATATCGAAACCCGTTTTTATGCTCGTTACCGTGAGAGCAAGCATTTAACTCCAGGACGGATTACACAAGAACAGCTCAAAAATGATCCTGAAGCAGCGAATAGCTTTAATTTAGCGGTAGATGCCAAACGGATTCAGCCGGGCAGTACTTGGCTGGCCAATACCACGACCTGGAATTTACAGGATGATGCAAAACTGACTGGCAGTCTAGCTTATCATCATTATCCGCTGGATTTACGTGAAAGCAGTTATCGTACCAATGTCGATTATGAAGATATTACAGCGCGCTTCCAGTATGAAAAACCTTACCAGTTTCTAGGTCTGGAGCATCAGGGGCGTATTGCCTTGCGCAGCACGACTCATCGTCCGGACAGTGGGGTTACTGAAACTTTAAGATTTAATACAGAAATTGGTAATCAAACGTATCCGGTAGACACAGTTACCCGCCGCTATACCTATCGTGGTTCAGACAACGTCCTGCAATTTGATCAGGAAACCACATTAAATGATCAGTTCAAATTAGATTTGGGACTGGCAGCGGTGTATACCCATCGGGAAAGTGAAGTAACTTATCCTGTGGCGAGTCCTGAAGTCAGCCGTTATGAATGGAATTTTGCACCACGACTTGGTTTGACCTATCAGCCGAATGAGTCTGTGCAATGGTTTGCCAATTTAAGCCGCAGCATTGAGCCAGCACATCCTTGGGCGATGGCTTGGTCTTCACCGTATTATTTTGACAGTGGTGTCGCTTCTGGCCGGGTGCGCGCGCCAATCTATTTGGACACGCAAACCGCCAATAGCTTTGAACTGGGTGGACGTGGACAATCAGGCTTTGGAGATTGGGCACTGAGTTATTATTATTCCAAAGTGAAAAATGAACTGTTAACCTCTGAAATGATTAAAACCTATGAAGATGGATCGAATCGACCTTCAGAGCCAATTGCTGTTGAATCGAATGCCACGCCAACGATTCATCAAGGGGTGGAGCTAAGTCTAGATACGCCATTGCATGAATCCCAATATGGCGAACTGCGTCTGCAACAGGCTTATACCCTTAGCGATTTCCAGTACAAAAATGATCCATTGTTTGGCAAGAACCAGTTACCGGGGATTCCAAAACATCTGTATCAGGCTCAACTGAGTTATGCTTTAAATAATGGCCTCTATATTGGTCTGAATACTGAATATGCATCTAAAATGGCGCATGATTATGCTAATAGCCAATTCAGTGACGACTATCAGATCTGGGGCATTGATGTGGGTTATGCACCAGAACATCAATCATGGAAAACCTGGATCAACTTTAAAAATATCACGGATGAGAAATATGCTGCGGTCGTGATTCCAGGCCTTAACGACGGTGGGAAAGATGAAGCTCGTTCTTCGCCTGGTGAAGGTTTCTCTACTTATGCCGGTGTGTCATTTAAATTTTAATTATTTAAAAATTAAAAAAAGAGCGGGATATTTCCCGCTCTTTATATTTATCGATAGAAAGGATTTATCAGGTTTCTAATATTCCTGTAATACCTGTCACGATCATATCGATGGCAATGGTACCGATTAAAAGCGCTGCAACACGACCTACAATATCGACATACAGGTCAATATAGTTTGAATACTTGTGCTGTAAATGATCATGCAGGTATTTCATCAGGATCAGCAGACTACAAGTCAGAAACAGGGTAAAGAAAATCACCAGAATGGTTTGCATTAAACTGAGCTGTATACCGGTGATCACAGATGCCGAAATGGTGCCCGGACCAATCATAAACGGCATGGCAATCGTGCCCGCCAGATGACTGGGCGCTCCACGCATCACGCCAATCGTATCAGCACCTTCAAAGACATAACGATAGCCAATCACCAAAAAGATAATACCGCCAAAAATCTGGAAGGACTCAAACCGTACATGCAAGAATTCATTAAAGAAGGCTTCACCGGTTTTTGCAAAAATGATGAACACAATAAAGCTGATCAGACTGCCCTGAATCAATGCCATGTTGAATATTTTTGCGTCGGAATTACGGATAATTCCGAGCATATAAATACTCATCAGAAAAGGATTGAGCAGGGAGAAAAACAGGGCAAATGCATTCAAACTTTCTGACATCATTGAGTCCTTACGTAGTTGAGAGATCCTAGATTTCACGATCCGGGAACAGCGGACGTTTACCTGGGCTAATACGGTTAATATGTAGATACATCATATGGCGTTCATATTTATCCAGGATGTCATTGATCACCTGTTCCTTACTGTAACCGACCAGATCGTTTCCCTGAGAGCCTTCAAACAGATAACTTTCCAGACGATAGTAATAACGTTTGGTTCGTTTACCACGTGAACTGAAATTTGGCGTGTCATAGCGTACCGGCCATATTTCGTAGACAAAGTTTTCTTCTTCATCGAGCTGAATGGTCAGATCCAGATGATACAGTTCAGGTTCTTCCTCCAGCGATTTTTCCTGAATATTGACTTGAATACCTTTGTCAATTAACTCGGTTGCAACGGCCTCAATGGCTGGTTTGCAAACATTGTCCAGCATGGTCCGCGTCTGGGACAGGCTTGGATGCAGCATGACCCGGCTCAGACGCTTCTTCCAGTTCAAAATATCCACATTACCGACCACAGGTGCCGCATTCAGGCTGGTGCTTGCCTGACGAAAATCCTCCAGACGCAAGGACTTATAGAGTCCCGCCATCACAAAGAAAATGACGAAACTAAAAGGCAGACCCATAATAATTGTGGTGTTCTGTAATGCTGTCACGCCATTCGCCATGAGCATTGCCAAAGTCAGCAAACCGATGGCAATGGCCCAGAACACACTGAGCCAGCGCGGTGAATCATGCTCAATATTAGTGAATTTGGTCGTGAAATTTCCCAATACCAATGCCCCTGAATCCGCTGAGGTCACATAGAACAGCAAGCCGGTAATAGTGGCGACACCTGCAGTAAAGGTAAAGCCTGGATACTGCGCCAGCAGATCATAAAAACCATGTGCCGGATTTTCTAAAACTGTCGTAGCAAGTTGAGTATTACCATCGAAAATCACGCTGTATAAAGCACTGTTACCGAAAATAGACAACCAGGTCAGGGTAAATAACAGAGGAATAACCAAAGTCCCGGTGACAAATTCGCGAATGGTACGACCACGGGAAATACGGGCCAGGAACAGACCAACAAAAGGTGACCAGGCGATCCACCATGCCCAGAAGAACAGGGTCCAGCTATTCATCCATTCTTTCGGTTGTTCAAAAGGAAAACTGGTTAAAGAGAGTTTTGGGAACTGACTGATATAGTCACCAAAATTCTGAATCAAGGCTGCTAATAAAAATTCGGTATTGCCTACAAACAGAATAAATAGCAGCAGCCCAATTGATACATAGATGTTAATTTCAGACAGGATTCGGATGCCTTTATTGACACCGGCAGTGACTGAAATAATAGTAATAATCACGGCAACAGCGATGAGTGCAGTTTGAATCCAGATATTTTCTGGTAAATCAAATAGCACATGTAGGCCGTAATTTAATTGCACAACGCCAATCCCGCAGGTGGTGGCAATCCCGAAAATCGTGCCGAGTACCGCAGCGGTATCAACCGTATGGCCAATTGGACCATTAATTTTTTTACCAAAGATCGGATAAAGTGCCGATCGGATCGTTAGCGGTAAATTGTAGCGGTAACTGAAATAACCTAGGGCGACCCCAATCAGCGCATACATACTCCAGCCGGTTAAACCGTAGTGAAATAGGGTCCACACCATGGATTGGCGTGCAGCTTCAAAGGTTTCACCTTCGCCTACAGGCGGATTCATATAATGGGAAAGCGGTTCCGCCACCGAGAAAAACATCAGGTCAATCCCGATTCCGGCAGAAAATAGCATCGCCGACCAACTCAGCAGGCTGAATTCAGGTTTAGAATGTTTCGGTCCAAGTTTGATTTCGCCATAACGTGAGCAGGCGATAAAGACGATAAAAACCAGATACAGCGTTGCCGCCAGCAGATAATACCAGCTAAAGGTACGACTGACCCAGTTTAAGATATTGATAATGACTTGATTGGCTTGTTCATTAAATAAAATGGTAATGATAGAAAACAGCAGAATAAGCGTCGCCGAAAAATAAAAAACCACTTTATTCAGACTATCTTGCTTCTCTTCATTTTTCTTTTGCATAAATCTCTAACCATCGTTTTGTTGCCGGATGATCTACAGTGCAGTGTGATTTAAAAGCAAAAGCCTGCAGTAAAGCTTCCTTGTTTTCGTGAATTACAAACTTTTGCAAATCCAAAACAAACTGCGCTGTACATCAAGGGTGAGCTGGCACTATAATTTTTATTAATTGAACGTTCAATTAAAAAAGCGTTTATGAATTGTTACATCATTCAGCTATTTGCTTTAGCAGAGTGATTTTTTATTGTTACATCCGTTATTCAGGTTAGTCCTATGCCCAAAGTTGGTATGCAACCGATCCGTCGTCAGCAACTGATCGATGCCACCTTAGCTGCAGTGAATGAGCTAGGTTTTGCAGAAGCTTCAATTAGTCAGATTGCCCAAAGAGCAGGTGTCTCAACCGGCATCATAAGTCATTACTTTCGAGGTAAAAATGGCTTGATTGAAGCCACAATGCGTTACTTATTGCAGCAATTGGGTAAATCTGTTGCACAGATAAAGATACAGGTTGATGACTTACCGGAGCAGCGCTTACTGGCGATCGTACGTGGTAATTTTGCTGCTCCACAAACCGACAAGGCGGCCATGAAAGTCTGGTTGGCGTTCTGGGCTAGCAGTTTGCATCAACCTGAGTTACATCGGTTACAGCAGATCAATCATTACCGCTTACATTCCAACCTTAAATATGAATTCATGAAAAAGTTGAATAAAGACCAGGCAGAGAAAGCCGCTCAAGGTTTGGCAGCATTGATTGATGGATTCTGGTTAAGAGGTGCTTTGGTAAATGGCAAAATTGACCCAGAACTGCCGATTGAACTGTGTAGTGAATATATCCGGCAACAACTCAAATAACCCACCTGCGAGGAAATTCCATTGACAACATTCAAACTGCAACGTCCTTATATTCATGGACAATATGTCGATGCAACGTCCAATAGCACGTTTCAAACGATTAATCCTGCAACTGGCGAAGTTCTGGCAGACGTGCAGGTATGTACACAAGATGATATCGATCGCGCTGTTGAATCGGCACAACAAGGACAAAAAGTCTGGGCAGAAATGACGGCGATTCAACGTTCCCGTATTTTGAACAAGGCTGTTGCCATCCTCCGTGAACGTAATGACGAGCTGGCGCGTTTAGAAAGTCTCGACAGTGGTAAAGCTTTCAGTGAAACATCCACCGTCGATATTGCGACAGGTGCAGATGTACTCGAATACTATGCAGGTATTTTGCCAGCATTAGAAGGCCAGCAAATCCCGCTCAGAAGCAGTTCGTTTGTTTATACTCGCCGTGAACCTTTGGGTGTGGTTGCCGGGATTGGTGCATGGAATTATCCGGTTCAAATTGCCTTATGGAAATCTGCACCTGCACTGGCAGCAGGCAATGCCATGATCTTTAAAGCTAGTGAAGTGACGCCTTTAACTGCATTAAAACTGGCAGAAATTTATACTGAAGCAGGTGTGCCGCATGGTGTCTTTAATGTGGTTACCGGCAGTGGTGAAATTGGTGGTTATCTGACTTCGCATCCTGATATTGCCAAAGTTTCATTTACCGGTGGTGTCGCGACCGGCAAAAAAGTCATGGCCCAAGCTGCGAATTCCAGTCTGAAAGAAGTCACTATGGAGCTGGGCGGAAAATCTCCGCTGATTATCTGTGAAGATGCCGATCTGGATCTGGCGGCAGATATAGCCATGATGGCTAACTTCTACAGTTCTGGTCAGGTCTGTACCAATGGTACCCGCGTATTTGTACCTTTAGCTTTGAAAGCCGAATTCGAAGAAAAGATTCTGCAGCGTATTCCTTATATCCGGATGGGGGACCCACTCGATCCTGAAACCAATTTTGGTCCAGTTTCCAGCTTCTCTCATATGGAAAAAGTGCTGGATTATATTGAACAGGGCAAGATCGAAGGTGCACGCTTATTGTGTGGTGGCGGCCGTGCTGAAGATGAGCAGTTTGCCCAAGGCGCTTATGTGCTACCAACGGTATTTACCGATTGCCGTGACGACATGACGATTGTCCGTGACGAAATCTTTGGTCCGGTCATGAGTATTCTGAGTTATGACTCAGAAGAAGAAGTGATTCGTCGTGCCAATGATACTGAATATGGTTTGGCAGCTGGTGTCGTGACGCCGAATCTAGCACGTGCGCATCATATTATTCATCAAATCGAAGCCGGTATTTGCTGGATTAATACCTGGGGCGAATCTCCTGCAGAAATGCCAGTTGGTGGTTATAAACATTCGGGTGTCGGTCGCGAAAACGGTATTGTCACGCTACAGCAATATACCCAGACCAAGTCAGTTCAGGTCGAACTCAGTCCTTTCCAGTCTGTATTTAGCGCATAAGGGAGGATTGGATGAATTACGACTATATTATTATCGGTGCAGGTTCGGCAGGAAATGTGCTCGCAGCGCGTTTAACTGAAGATCCGGATGTGAAAGTCCTGCTGCTGGAAGCGGGTGGGCCGGATTACCGTCTAGACTTCAGAACACAAATGCCGGCTGCATTGGCTTATCCATTACAGGGACGCCGTTATAACTGGGCCTATCTGACCGATCCTGAACCACATATGAATAACCGTCGTATGGAGTGCGGGCGCGGCAAGGGGCTGGGCGGTTCTTCATTAATTAACGGCATGTGTTACATTCGCGGTAATGCTATGGATCTTGAACAGTGGGCCAGCCTGAAGGGGCTAGAACACTGGAGCTATGCTGAATGTCTGCCGTATTATAAAAAAGCTGAAACGCGCGATATTGGCGGCAATGATTATCATGGTGATTCTGGACCGGTTTCGGTCGCAACACCTAAAAATGGGAATAATGAACTGTTCCATGCCATGGTCGAGGCCGGTGTACAGGCCGGTTATCCACGTACTGATGACCTGAATGGCTATCAGCAGGAAGGCTTTGGGCCGATGGACCGTACCGTAACGCCGCAAGGCCGTCGTTCCAGTACAGCACGTGGTTATCTGGATATGGCCAAAGGCCGGGATAATCTTACGATTATTACCCACGCCATGACCAACCGGATTCTGTTTAATCGTAATCAGGCAATTGGTGTGGAATATTTTGAAGGACAAAATACTTTACAGCCGATTCAGGTCTTTGCAGATCGTGAAGTATTGCTATGTGCAGGTGCAATTGCCTCGCCGCAAATCCTGCAACGCTCCGGTGTGGGTCCGGCTGAACTGTTAAAAAGTTTGGATATTCCTGTGGTTCAGGATTTGCCAGGCGTGGGTGAAAACCTGCAGGACCATCTGGAAATGTACCTGCAATATAAGTGCAAAAAACCGGTTAGCTTATATCCGGCACTCAAGTGGTATAACCAGCCGATGATTGGCGCTGAATGGTTATTTTTAGGTAAAGGTATTGGGGCCAGTAACCAGTTTGAAGCCGGTGGTTTTATCCGCTCTTCAGACGAATTTGACTGGCCTAATATCCAGTATCATTTCCTGCCTGTAGCGATTAATTATAATGGCACCAATGCCATTCATGAACATGGCTTCCAGGCTCATGTGGGCTCTATGCGTTCGCCGTCACGTGGCCGTGTTCGTCTGAAATCCAAAGACCCGTTTGAGCATCCAAGTATTCTGTTTAATTATATGAGTACCGAGCAGGACTGGCGTGAATTCCGCGATGCCATCCGCATTACCCGGGAAATTATGCATCAGCCGGCATTGGATCCCTATCGTGGTGAAGAAATCAGTCCGGGAAAACATCTACAAACAGATGCTGAAATTGATGAATTTGTTCGTAATCATGCAGAAACCGCGTATCATCCATCATGTAGCTGTAAAATGGGTGAGGATGACATGGCGGTTGTCGATGGTTATGGACGCGTACATGAAATGCAGGGGTTGCGTGTGATTGACGCCTCGATTATGCCTTTGATCATTACCGGTAACCTCAATGCAACTACGATTATGATCGCTGAAAAACTGGCAGACCATATTCGTGGCAAACCTGCTCTTGCGCCTTCATCTGCACCTTTTTACAAGGCGCCTCGCGCTTAAATTATGGTTTTATTCCTGCCGCCTAGCAAAGCAGGAGTAAAGCGAATTTCAATTTTGTCCCAAAGCGGAGATAAAACCTCGACTGCTTTCGGTTTTATCTCCGCTTTACTTAATACATTTATATTTTATGAAAATATTCAATCAAACAGTGCTGTTTGGCTGTGCTGCTGTTTCAAGTTTTTACTGTTATGCCGATGATGCGGAAGTAAAACAAATAGAAGCAAGCGGAAACTTGAGTGTGGTCTCCAAATACGTCTCCCGCGGTTTGACCAATGCGCCTGAAAATGATGATGTTGCTGTACAGGCTGCATTGAATCTGGCTTATGGTAATTTTTATGTCGGATATTGGGGATCTACGCTTGGATACTCTTATGCAGAAGTGCAGGGGCGTCAGGGACATCGTTCAGACAAATTCGAGCATAACTTTCTGCTGGGTTATACCCATAGCAGCGAAAATTATGATTGGGATCTATGGAACGCAACCTATTATTATCCGGGCGGCAAGCATACTACCGGAAATGAGCTGGGTTTAAATATAAGTCGTGCATTGAATGATCAGACCAGTATTGGCGCCAGTGTATCGACCTATCTGTATGATGTGGCTTATGCCAATCAGGGCGATACTTTTTATACGCTTAACCTGAATCATCAGTTGAATGATCGCCTGAATGCCAGCATTACAGCAGCAGGAAGCTATTTTAACGATGAAGGCAAATATGAGGGCGGTGAACTGGGCGATACCGAAAAGCAGTTTGCCTTTCGTTATGCTTCTGCCGGACTCAGTTATGCGCTTTTACCGCAGTTGAGTATGTCAGGTGAATATATCTTTGGCGGTTATGACCGCTATGATGACAAGCAGCGTAATCTTGCAGTATTTGCACTGAGTTATGATTTTTAAAATTATGAAATCATTCAGACTAGGCGGGTGAAAATCTGCCTTATCTGCAACTTTGATTAATAGTATAAGCCATGACTTGAAGTTGATTCATGCTCCGGCAGCTCAGGAAAGACTGAGGATCTGGTTTAATCTGCCAGAATTTCAGACAAATATTATCAATTTCATAAAATAATTCTATAATAGCGCCCATTCTCGGCAGCGTTATCCAGACACTTCGTCAAATGGTATAACCTGACCATTTTCTATTTTTCATTCAAGTTCTCCTCCGTGAACCGGCTTGTATATTCAGATTCAGCATCTTATCTGTCCGTGACGGCACATAAGAATATTTAGGTATCCACATGGAAATTAAGGTCAATTATCTCGATAATCTTCGTCAGGAAGCCAAGTTCGATGACTTCACGGTAATCGCCGATCAGCCGATCCGCTATAAAGGCGATGGTTCGGCACCCGGCCCATTCGATTATTTTCTGGCATCTTCAGCTTTATGTGCGGCTTATTTTGTCAAAGTCTATTGCGCGGCACGTGATATTCCGACCGACAATATCCGCCTATCTCAAAACAATATCGTTGATCCTGAAAACCGATATAAACAGATTTTTAAAATTCAGGTGGAACTACCGGCTGATATTTCTGAAAAAGACCGCCAGGGAATTTTACGTTCGATCGACCGTTGTACCGTCAAAAAAGTAATTCAAACCGGTCCTGAATTTGTCATTGAAGAAGTAGAAAGTATCGATGCAGATGCTCAGGCCTTGTTAATGCCAAGTCTGGCTTCTGACCATACGACTTTCATTCCGGGTAAGGACCTTCCGCTGGAAGAAACGATTGCCAATATGTCTGCCATTCTGGCAGGCCTTGGCATGAAGATTGAAATCGCGTCTTGGCGTAATATCGTGCCGAATGTGTGGTCGCTACATATCCGTGATGCGCAGTCACCAATGTGCTTTACCAATGGTAAGGGTTCGACCAAAGAAAGTGCGCTGGCATCTGCCTTGGGCGAATTTATTGAGCGTCTGAATTGCAACTTTTTCTATAACGACCAGTTCTGGGGTGAGGATATTGCCAATGCCGAATTTGTGCATTATCCAGATGAAAAATGGTTCCAGCCAGGTCCAAATGGCGAACTACCTGCAGAAGTTTTAGATGAACATACCCGTGAAATTTATGATCCTGAAGATGAATTATTGGGTATCCATCTTTACGACACCAACTCTGGTAATAAAGCACGTGGCATCTGTTCATTGCCATTTGTACGTCAGTCTGATGGTGAAACCGTTTATTTCCCGTCGAATCTGATCGAAAACCTTTACTTAAGTAACGGGATGAGTGCCGGCAATACCTTGGCTGAAGCGCAAGTACAATGTCTTTCTGAAATTTTCGAACGTGGGGTAAAACGCGAAATTCTGGAAGGTGAACTGGCACTACCGGATGTGCCTGAACATGTTCTGGCAAAATATCCAAAAATTGTTGAAGGCATTAAAGGTCTGGAAGAACAGGGCTTCCCGGTTCTGGTCAAAGATGCTTCACTAGGCGGTCAGTTCCCGGTCATGTGCGTTACCTTGATGAACCCGCGTACCGGCGGTGTATTTGCCTCATTCGGTGCCCATCCTAACTTTGAAGTAGCATCAGAACGCAGTCTGACTGAACTTTTACAAGGCCGTAGTTTTGAAGGTCTGAATGATCTGCCAAAACCAACTTTTAGCAGCAATGCAGTAACTGAACCGAATAACTTCGTCGAACATTTTATTGACTCAAGCGGTGTGGTGTCTTGGCGTTTCTTCAGCGCGAAATCAGATTATGATTTTATCGAGTGGGATTTCACTAATAACGGTCAAAACTCGAATGCGGATGAAGCTCAGGAATTATTCACAATTCTGGAAGACATGGGCCATGAAGTTTATATGGCGGTGTATCAGCATCTAGGTGCAATAGCTTGCCGTATTCTGGTACCGGGCTATTCGGAAATTTATCTGGTAGAAGATCTGGTTTGGGACAATACCAACAAGGCTTTGCTCTACCGTGAAGATATCCTGAATCTGCACCGTCTGGATGATGAACAACTGGAAGCACTGGTTGAGCGTCTGGAAGAAGCAGATGAGGATGACTATACCGAAATCAAAACCTTGATCGGTATCGAGTTCGATGAAAATACTGAATGGGGTCAACTGACGATTCTGGAACTGAAACTTCTAATTTATGTGGCTTTGCAGCAATTTGAAGAAGCCAAAGATCTGGTTGAGCAGTTCCTGCAGTTCAATACCAATACCGTTGAACGTGGCTTGTTCTACCAGTGCATGAATGTCGTTCTGGAAGTCATTCTGGATGATGAAATGGAACTGGAAGATTATGAACACAACTTCCGTCGTATGTTTGGTGATGCCCGTATGGATGCCGTTCTCGGTTCAATCGAAGGCACAGTTCGTTTCTATGGTTTGACCGAAACCAACATGCAGCTTGAAGGGCTGGACCGTCATCTACGTTTAATTGACAGCTATAAAAAACTGCATGCAGCACGCGCCAAGTTTGTAGCAAATCAAAAATCTTAATGAATGACTAAAATTTTTCGTCATTGGTTTTAAATTTTAAAGATGGCTTAGCTCATTTTGGTTAAGCCATTTTTATATCCAGTACGCTATAAAATCTTTTCTATTATTTCTATTCTAACTTATTAATTCCAGCTCCCGAGGGAGCTGGGATTACCTAAAAAATTAAAGTGAAGTGTTAATACTAACTGCTTCAAGAGTGGGTATATGAATGTGAGAAATAGATGTATTTTTCTCATTCACAGGAATTACCTTACATATTCGGGTAATTCGGACCACCACCACCTTCCGGTGTCACCCAGGTGATGTTCTGGGACGGATCCTTGATGTCACAGGTCTTGCAGTGTACACAGTTGGCTGCATTGATCTGGAAACGTTTCGAACCGTCATTATTTTCCATAATTTCATAGACCCCCGCCGGGCAGTAACGCTGTGCAGGCTCATCCCATGTCGGCAGGTTGACTTCCACCGGAATCGAAGCATCGGTCAGTTTCAAGTGCGCTGGCTGGTTCTCTTCATGGACCGTATTCGAGACAAACACTGAAGACAGACGGTCAAAGGTCAGCTTGCCATCCGGTTTTGGATAGGTCGGCTTGAAGCTTTCAGCTGCCTGGGTTTTTAGCGCAGCATGGTCCTGAACCAGATCATGCAAGGTAAAAGGCACTTTAAATACGTTCTGGTCGATAAAGTTGAATGCGCCACCGATCCATTGACCGAACTTGTGCATTGCCGGGCCAAAGTTACGCGAGTTATATAGCTCTTCTTTCAGCCAGCTGTTGTTGAACTTGTCGGTATACGCGGTCAGTTCTTTCACGAAGAAATCTTCACCTTCAGCCACACGTGCCACCGCCAGATCACCGCCTTTTTCTACACCGGCCGCAATCGCCTCAAATACCGCTTCACCGCAGAGCATGCCGGATTTCATCGCAGTATGTGAGCCCTTGATCTTGGCAAAGTTCAGGAAGCCGGCATCATCACCAATCAAAGAACCACCCGGGAAGGTGAATTTTGGTAATGAGTTAAAACCACCTTTGGTCACAGCACGCGCACCATAAGAAATACGCTTACCACCTTCCAGATACTGCTTGATCAATGGATGGGTTTTCCAGCGCTGCATTTCCATGAAGGGATACATATGCGGGTTGGTGTAAGACAGATCTACGATCATGCCCAGAGTCACCTGGTTATTCTCAGCATGGTATAACCACCAGCCACCTGAAGAACCAGTTTCATTTAGTGGCCAGCCGGCACCGTGCATCACCAGACCCGGTTTATGCTTGGCAGGATCGATTTCCCAAAGCTCTTTAATGCCGATACCGTAGTGTTGCGGATCAGCGTCCTTGTCCAGGTTGAACTTCTGGATCAGACGTTTACCTAAGTGACCACGACAGCCTTCAGCGAAAATTGTGTATTTGGCATGCAGTTCATAACCCGGGGTAAAGTTATGCGTTGGTTCGCCATCTTTACCAATACCCATATCACCGGTTTGGATGCCTTTGACTGTACCATCGGCATGATACAGAATTTCAGACGCGGCAAAGCCCGGGAAGATCGACACTTCCAGCTCTTCGGCTTTCTGGCCTAACCAGCGCACCACGTTGCCGAGCGAGATGACATAGTTGCCATCATTGTGCATGGTTTTAGGCACCATCCAGTGTGGTGCTTCCTGTGATTTTTCATCTGACAGCAG